>CAZPUV010000013.1:0-19308 GCA_964589805.1 uncultured bacterium
CGACACCAACCGCACCGTCGTCACCTTCGTAGCCCGGCTGGAAGGCGCCGTGGATGCGGCCTTCCGCGGCATCGCGAAGGCCGCCGAGCTGATCGACATGGCCGCGCATCACGGCGAGCACCCGCGCATGGGTGCAACCGACGTGTGTCCGTTCGTCCCGCTGGGGACGACCACGATGGACGAGTGCGTGGAACTCGCGCGCACACTGGGCGCGCGCGTGGGGAAGGAACTCGCCATTCCGGTCTATCTGTACGAGTTCGCCGCGTCGCGCGAGGAGCGCCGGAACCTGGCAGAGATCCGCGCCGGCGAGTACGAAGGCCTCGCCGACAAGCTCAAGGACCCCGAGTGGAAGCCCGACTTCGGAGCCGCGAAGTTCAACGCGCGTTCGGGGGCCACCGTGATCGGCGCGCGCAAGTTCCTGATCGCCTACAATGTCAACCTCAACACGCGCGACCGGAAGAAGGCCAACGACATCGCGTTTTCCATCCGGGAATCGGGGCGCAGGAAGCGCGACGAACACGGGCGCTTCATCCGCGACATGAACGGCGACTTCGTCTACGAGGAGGGAACACTCAAGGCGTGCAAGGCGGTGGGCTGGTACATCGACGAGTACCGGAGAGCCCAGATATCGATCAACCTGACCGACTTCGACGTAACACCACCGCACGCCGCGTTCGACGAAGTGGCGCGTCAGGCCGAAGCGCGCGGATTGCGCGCCACCGGAAGCGAACTCGTGGGTCTCATTCCGCTCGAGGCGATGCGACGCGCCGGGGCCTACTATCTCGAGAAGCAGGACGCATCGCTCGGTGTTCCGGAGAGCGAATTGATCGAGACTGCCGTTCAGTCGCTCGGGCTGCGCGAACTCGGGCCTTTCGACCCCGCGCAGAAGATCATCGAGTACCGCGTCGCACCCCCCGCACCGCTGGTGGCGTCACCGGTGCGTGACTTCGTGGATCTCACGTCCACCGACGCCCCGGTTCCGGGGGGCGGGAGCGTGGCCGCCATGTGCGGGGCGCTGGCGTCGGCCCTGACGGCGATGGTGGCGAATCTCACCTTCGGCAAGAAGGACTACAAGGACGTGTGGCCGGAGATGAGCCGCCTGGCGGCGGACGCGCAGGAGATCAAGGACGCGTTCCTGCGCGCGGTCGACGACGATGCGCGTGCCTTCGACGCGGTGATGGCGGCCAATCGCCTCCCGAAGTCCAGCCCCGCGGAGGAAACGCGCCGCGACGAGGCGATCCAGGCCGCGACGCACCGCGCGATCGACGTGCCGCTTTCCGTGATGCGCGCGTGCGAACGGATGCTTCCGCTCATCGAGCGCGTTGCCGAACAGGGAAATACGAACTCGATCAGCGACGCCGGGGTGGCCGCGTCGGCCCTGCGTACCGCCGTCGAGGGAGCCTGGCTCAACGTGCTGATCAACCTGCCGGGTATCACGGACGCCGCGTACGCGAAGGCGACGCGAGCCGAAGGAAAGAAGCTTCTCGATGCAGCCGTGAAGCGCTGCCAGCACGTGACGGCCCGCATCGAAAGCGACCTGCACTAGGTTGCGCCTGCCGTGGCTTCCCGGGGAGGGCGCCGTCGCCGGTCCTTCAGTCTATTCCCGGACCCGGGCGCTGGATGACCGTCAGCACCGGACCGCGCGCGCGTTCGTCCCGCAAGCGCCTGCGCAACTCGTGCTCAAAGAATGAGATGTAGGTGCGCATCCCGCGGCCCCGCAGCACCACCGCCTCGCGCGCGACGGCGAAGACGAGTCGTGCCTCGCGATCGGCGAGCCTTCCCGCGGCATCAAAGATTTCGACGGGGACACGCGCGTAGCTGGGGCGTTCGTCGTTGAGCGTCCAGTGGCGCGCCAGCGAGAACACGTCGCAGGCCTTCTCGCCCGACGGAATCCCCAGCTCGCGGCGCTGGAGCAGGTGCATGAGTTCGTGTGCAATGGTGTGGTACGAGAGGCGCGACGGATTGAGCCAGATCTGCGTCCCGCCGGGGATGGCCATGCCGCTCGCCGCCCGGGTGAGCCCGACGGTGATGGTTTCGCCCTCGAGTTCGGGGAAGTAACGGCGGACATACGCGACGCGCCGGAGCACGTCGTTGCGCAGCCTGTGCTTCTGCAGCACGCGGCTCGCCACCACGCGGGGTGGCGGGGCGTTGACGTGCGACAGGAGATCGAGCTCGAGCTGCGCGGCGGGCATGTACCCAGCCTATGCGAGCCCGGCCGTGCCAGCCAATCATTATGTGCGCGGAATCGAAGGATCAGCGCCGCACGTGGAAGGTCTCCGCGTAGGCGTGGCCGGTCTCGTCCACCCGCCGGCCGTCGAGGCGGCCCGCGAGGCGGGCGTGGCCCTCGAGCTGGTAGAAGAACGAGCGTGCGGTCTCTTCGGCACGGAACAGGGGCTGCTCGCCGCCCCCCGTCTCGGTGACGAAGCGGCGCTCGACGTCGATCGTGAGCGAGAGCGAATCCGGCCCCGACGCGAAGCCCATCGTGATGCGCCCCGGCTCCTCGACGGACAGGTCCGTGACGGGTTCCGCGTGTATGATCCGCGTCTTCGGCTTCAGGCCCGGCGGGGACACCGGTCGCCAGTCCACGCGATAGTCGCTGGTGAGAGAAAACGGCCGCGGGCCGGCGTCGTCGAAGACGGCGAACAGCACCGGCTGCTGTCGCAGTTCGCCGGCCGACCGCGCGAATCGACCGTAGAGGACGCTGTACGCACCGGCATGCACGATTCCCCAGTCCCACACCGCGTCGCGGAAGTGCCCCCAGTTGTGGTCATGGTAGCCGGTGCCGTCTAGCTCGATCACGCGGCCGGCGATGTCGACGCGGCCCGTCATGCGACCGCGTACCACCGGCACCACGTAGCCGAACGGCGTATCCGATCCCATGGGCGTCACGGGCGGAACGTAGAGGTGCGGTGCAGGCGTGAGTTCGAGGGTCACGGTGACGGGACGCGAGAACGAGTCCGCGAGGGCCAGTGTTACGCGGTAGCGCCCTCCATCCAGGCGCACCGTGTTCAGTCCCGCGATGAGGTCCGGCGAATCCCAGGTCGCCGCCACTTCCTTGCCCGGCAGTTCGTCGAGGATCCTCGTCCGCTCGCCGTGTTCGTCCACCAGTTCGAAGAGCACCATGGCCCGCGAGTAGCCGCTCGGCGCGATGTCGTGACCGTACGTGAGCGCGCTGATCGACACGTAGAGCGATCGCCTCGCGTCGTCGTGGTAGTTGAAGTAGTGCCACTCCGCCCACACCTGGCTCGTGTCGACCACCGGCGGGTGGAAGGCGTCGATCTGGTAGAGGAGGGCGGTGAAATCGGGGTCGACATAGTCGTGATCCCCCGGGCCGTCGGCGAAGGAGGCCGTCATCGAGGGCCACAGCGCCCGGAAACTCGACGGCACCACGCCCTCCATGCGCACCAGTTGTTCGCGGCCGCCGTGCAGGAGCGTGCCGTACACGCGCGACAGTTCCGGCGACACCGCTGCGACATCCGGCAGGCGTCGCTTCGAGAGGAACTCGCGGGTGAGGAAACGCGCGTTGGGAATGTCGAAGTTCATCGACGTGACCCCGCCGGTCTTCAATACCGCGACATCGATACCCACCGGCAGCAGCACGACGTCGCCGCCGCCGGTGAGGTCCTCGTCCATGGCCTGATCGAGCACGGCGGTCCCCACCGACAGCAGCACGGTCATGACCATGACGCCCACCGAGAATCCAAGCAGGAGGAAGAGTGTGCGCTGCGGGCGGAAGCGGAGCCCCTTGCCTATGAATGAAATCGTGTTCATGTGCTCTCCATGTCGATGATGCGGTTGCCGAGTTCGGCCGCGTGGTGGTCGTGCGTCGCCATGATCACAGTGAGTCCTCCGCTCTGCAGTTCGTGGATGAGGCCGAGTATCGACGCGCCGGTCTTGCGATCGAGCTCGCCGGTGGGCTCGTCCGCGATGATGAGATCGGGCTTATTCGCCAGCGCGCGCGCAATGGCGACGCGCTGCATCTCGCCCCCCGAGAGCTGGTGGGGCCGGTGCTTCAGTCGGTGCCCGAGTCCAACGCGCACGAGGAGGGATTCCGCGCGCTCGCGCCGCTCACGGCGCGCAACCCGTGCTTCGATCATCGGCAGCTCGACGTTCTCGAATGCGGTCAGCATGGGCAGCAGGTAGAAGCGCTGGAACACGAAGCCCACGCGCCGCAGACGCAGCGACGTGCGCTCGGCGTCGCCCATGCGCATGGCGTCGGCCCCGAAGACACGGAGCGACCCGCACGTGGGTGTGTCGATGCAACCGAACAGATTCAGGAGCGTGCTCTTGCCGCACCCGCTCGGACCCATCAGCGAGACGAACTCACCGCGCGCCACGGTGAGCGAGAAGTCGCGGATCGCCTCCACGTCGGACGATCCCACGTGGTACGTCTTGCCGATGCTCTCCGCCACGATGACCGGGTCGGCCGCCACTCACACCACCTCCTCGTGCAGGGTTCGCGGGATGTCCACGCGCGCCGCCTGCATGGCCGGGAGCAGCGCCGCCGCCACCCCCGCCGTACCCGAAATGATCACGGCGAGCGCGATCTCGCGCAACTCGGGAATGAAGAAGCGATAGCCGTCGGGGAGGCTCGGCGACCGGGTCAGGATGTGATCGAGCTGGCCCGCGAGGAACCAGCCGAGCGCCGACCCGATGACCGCGCCCATCGCGAGCAGCACGATGCTCTCCGCGAGCACCATCCCCTGGATCGATCGCCGGCTGAAGCCCATGCTGCGCAGCGCCGCGATCTCGCCCCGTCGCTCGCCGACGCCGATCGTGAGGAGCACCGCTATAAGGAGGAACGTGATGAACAGGCTGATCGTGGACAGGATGGTTGCGAATTGCTTGAAGTACGCGAGCTGGCGCTGGAGCGCGGTCATGAGCGCGTCCATCGAATAGGCGGACAGCTGCGGGAACGCCGCCTCGATGCCCGACGCCACCGCGCGCTGATCCTCCGCGGGCGCGGGTGCGAGCGGATCGTCGGTGCCGCCCGCTCGGAGTTTCGCCAGCACGAACGAGGCCGCGTCGGGCGCCGCGGGGCGAAGCCGTTGGACGGTTGCGAGGGGCAGCACGACCGTCCGCTGGCCGGGGAGGTCGAACTCGATGTCGATGATGCCGGTGACGACCGCGGGCAGGCCGTTCGCGAAGGCAAGGTCGACGCCGGGGGCGCGCGCGGCCAGCGAGAGCGTGTCGCCCACGGTCACACCGAGTGCCGCCGCTGCGTTCCCGTTCAGCGCGACGGGGATTCGCGTGCCGGTGATCCCGTCGATGTCGGCGCCGGCCGTGATTCTGTACAGCGACTGGCGCTCGCCCTCGACTCCCATCGCGAAGACCGGCGTCGAGTCCGCGTAGAGGGTGGTGCCGAACACGCGCAGGATCCGGTCGACCCGTGCATCGCTCGCGAGTGCCCCGGCAACGAGGCCACTCTCCGCAATCACGGCGTCGGTCCCGAAGGGAAGCGTGCCCCGCGGGCACACGCGCACCTCGTAGCCCACCGAAGCGAGCACGCGGTGGAACGTCTTCTCCATGCCGGTCGCGAGCATCAGCATGTCCGCGAGCAGCGCCACCGCGATGGCGAGCGCGGCCACCGAGAACGCCGTTCGCAGCCGGTGGCGCAGCACGTTCCTGAGTGCGACGCGGAACATCATCGTCCCAGCACCTCGTTCACCCGCAGGCGGAAGAGATACGTCGTGGCCAGCGATCCCACGATCAGCCCTACCAGCGACGCGATGCCGAAGGCGAGGACCACGTGTGTCCCCGTTACTGCGGAGAAGACCAGGTCGGTGTCGAAGTAGCGGCGGTAGTACAGATTCACGCCCCGCGAAACGAGCAGTGCGAGTCCCACGCCAACCGCGGCGCCGACATTTGCGAGCAGCACCGTTTCTCCCACCACGGAGAGATAGATGCGCCGCTTCGAGAAGCCGAGCACGCGGAGGACCCCGAGCGACTTCCGCAGTTCCTGCACCTGCAGCAGCACGATGGCGGCGAGGAACGCGGAGCCGGCGAGGATCGAAAGAAACGAGATCGCACCGTGGAAGTTGGAGATGACCACGAATGTTTCCGACGAGCGCGCGGCCACTTCGTCCGCGCGAAACGCGCGGAACCCGAGGCGCGTGTGGTTCAACGCGGCGACGAGCGAGTCGGCGCTGGCGTTCGGCTCCAGGGCGAGGACAAACCGGCTCACGCGGTCGCGGCGGCCGGAGAGCGTTTCGAGGTCGCCGATCGGCATCCAGACGGTACGGCTCGTCCGGCTGATGCCCGCCGGGTCGGGTGGCGGCGTGTGCGTTCCCGCGACGACGAAGGGTGTACCGCCACCGGACTCGCCCGCCATGCGGAGCCGCACCGTGTCACCGGGCTCGATCGCAAGTGACGTGGCAAGCCTGTCTTCCACGATGACGCGGCCGGCGCCACCGTGCGCACCCTCAGGCGTGGCCAGCAACGGCACGAGAAGAAACAGGAACGCGGCTTGCAACGGCATGTTGGGCATCGTAGCTTTGGGTGTTCCCTCTGTCCCGAAGAGTTTACGAATCAGCGGGCGGGGAATCAAAGATAACGGATGAAACTCGTTCTATTCGACATCGACGGCACGCTGGTCGACAGCGGCAAGCAGCCGCGGCGCGCGTTCGCCGAGGCGCTGGCGGAGGTCTACGGCGAGACCGGCGACGTGTACACCTACGAGTTCTCGGGGAAGACCGACCCCCGTATCATGCTCGACCTCCTCGCGGGCGCCGGACGCAGCCGCGACGAGGTGCTCGCCTGGCTCCCGGCGGCGCGCGACGCCTACCTCGACCGACTCGACGCCTACCTCGAGCGCGAACGCATGCGCCTGCTGCCCGGACTTCCGCAGCTTCTCGACGCGCTCGCCGCCCGGGATGACATCGCGCTCGGACTCCTGACGGGGAACTTCGAACGCGGGGCGAAGATCAAACTCTCGCGCTTCGGTCTCGACCGCTACTTCGCGTTCGGGAGTTTCGGAGACGGCCAGTTCGACCGCGACGACCTCCCGCCGGTGGCGCTGAAGCGCGCGCAGGCCGCGACCGGCCGCCGCTTCGAGGCGTCCGACGCCGTGATCGTGGGGGATTCGCTGCTCGACATCTCCTGCGCCCGGGCGCACGGGCTCAGGTGTCTCGCGGTCTCGACGGGTTGGACGCCGGCGGAGAAGCTCGCGCAGGCGAATCCCGACTGGCTGGTGGAGGATCTCACGGCCGTCGCGGAGCACGAGGCGTTCCGCGACGGAGGCGCTTGAGAGGGACGGAAAGCCCGGGGACGCCCGAAGAAACCCCTTGCCTCTCCGCCGCTCAGGCGCTACCATGCCTCTCGACAGATCCTTTTAAGCTTGGTCCGGGAGACCGGCAAGGGGTCGAGTAAATGACAACGGCGCACTGCGCCGCCGCCAGGTGCCTCGCCCTCTGACATCCCGTGGAGGGTTTTTTTGTACCCCCCGGTCGATCCCCGACGCCACCCGAGACCAGCCGGACGTCTACGTAATGAGGTCGACATGACAAAAGAAGAGCCCGCCGGCATCCGCCCCAAGGCCACACTCATGGACCGGGACCAGATCCGCCGGGCGGTGAAGCGGATCGCGCACGAGATCGTGGAACGCAACGGCGGCGTGGACGGGATCGTGGTGGTGGGAATCCGGCGCCGCGGTGTTCCGCTCGCGCAGCGCATCGCTGAGTACATCGAGCAGAACGAAGGCCGCCCGATCCCCGTGGGCGCACTCGACATCACCCTCTACCGCGACGATTTTCAGCGCATCACGCTCCAACCCCACGTCGGCAAGACCGAGATCAAGGAAGACATCACCGAGAAAGTCATCGTCCTGGTGGACGACGTGCTCTTCACCGGCCGCACCATCCGCGCGGCACTCGACGAGCTCATCGACTACGGGCGGCCCAGCAAGATCCAGCTCGCGGTGCTGGTGGACCGCGGACATCGGGAGTTCCCGATCAAGGCCGACTACGTGGGCAAGAACGTGCCGACCTCGGAGACCGAAATGGTGGAAGTCCACCTCGCCGAAGTCGACGGCGAAGACGAAGTCCTTCTCGCGGAGAAAGCGTCATGACCAAGTCCAACAAGCACCTGCTGGGTCTCGAAGGGATGAGCGCCGAGGAGATCACGCGCTATCTCGACACGGCGGAGTCGTTCAAGGAGATCTCGGAGCGCCCGGTGAAGAAGGTGCCCGCGCTCCGTGGCATCACCGTAGCCAATCTCTTCTTCGAGCCGAGCACCCGCACGCGCATCAGCTTCGAGCTGGCGGAGAAGCGATTGAGCGCCGATTCGGTGAACTTCCAGACCTCGGGGAGCAGCGTGTCGAAGGGTGAAACGCTCCGCGACACGGCGGAGAACATCGAGGCCATGAAGGTGGACATGATCGTGATCCGTCACTCGGCCTCGGGCGCCCCGCACTTCCTCGCGCGGCTGCTGGACGCGTCGGTGGTGAACGCGGGCGACGGGTCGCACGAACACCCCACGCAGGGGCTCCTGGACATGTTCACGCTGCGGGAGCGGTGGGGAAGCTTCGAGGGCAGGAAGGTCGTGATCGTGGGCGACGTCGAACACAGCCGCGTGGCCCGCTCGAACATCCACGGTCTGGTAACGATGGGTGCCGAGGTGGTCGTGTGCGGACCGCCCACGCTGATGCCGCCCGATGTCGAACGCCTGGGCGTGCGCGTGGAAACGAATCTGAAAGCCGCGGTGGAAGACGCGGACGCGATCAACGTGCTCCGCATCCAGCTCGAGCGCCAGAAGTCCAGGCTGTTCCCGAGCCTGGACGAGTACGCGACCGTATGGGGCATCAACGCCGACGTCCTCGCGCGGGCGAAGAACGACTGCATCGTCATGCACCCCGGACCGATGAACCGCGGCATCGAAATCGCCCACGACGTGGCCGACGGTGAGCGCTCGGTGATTCTGGACCAGGTGACCAACGGGGTTGCGGTGCGGATGGCGGTCCTGTACCTCCTCTCGGGAGGCGCCGCGCTGGAAACAGGGGAAACCAGGGAGTCGGAGACGAAGGCCGGGGAAGGCAAACAGGTGGCATGATGCTCAGTATCGACAACCTCTCGCACCGCTCATACATCATCGACAACGTCATCGTCGTCGATCCCGCGAAGAACACGACATTCCCGGGGCACGTCGCGATCCTCGACGGAAAAATCGAAGGCGTCGAGCGCGGGCGGGCGAAGGAAGCCTCGCTCCCCATCTACGACGGGCGCGGCCTGCACCTGGCGCCCGGGTTCGTCGACATCCACGTGCACCTGCGCGAGCCGGGTCATGAGTACAAGGAGACGATCGCCACGGGCGCGCGCGCCGCGGTGGCGGGCGGTTTCACGTCGGTGGCGTGCATGCCCAACACGGTTCCCGCGATCGACGATCGCAGCGTGGTGGAATTCATCGTCAAGCAGGCGAAGTTCGCCGGGCTGGCGAAGGTGTACCCGATCGCAGCGGCCACCGTGGGACGCAAGGGCGACGTTCTCGCCGAGTATCACGACCTGGTCGACGCGGGTGCGGTCGCGGTGAGCGACGACGGCGCGCCGGTTGGCAGCGCCGACATGGCACGCCGCGTGATGGAATACACGGTTCCGCTGGGCATCCCCTTCGTCGAGCACTGCGAGGACATGTGCGCGTCGGGCGACGGCGTGATGAACGAAGGTTTCTACTCCACGAAGCTCGGTCTCAGGGGAATTCCTGCGCACAGCGAGGAGATCTGTCTCGCCCGTGACCTGCTCATTCTGAGATCGGTGAAGGGCGCGAAGTACCACGGCGCGCACATGTCGACGAAAGGTTCCATCGAGCTGATTCGCCGGGCGAAGGAAGACGGACTGTCCGTCACCGCGGAGACCGCACCGCACTACCTCTGCCTCGAGGACAAGGACCTCGTGGACTACGACACCAACAAGAAGATCAACCCGCCGCTGCGCGGAGCCGAAGACCGCGAGGCGATGATCGAGGCCATCAAGGACGGCACCATCGACTGCGTCGCGTCCGACCACGCGCCGCACGCCGCGCATGAGAAGCAGGTGGAGTTCAGCGCTGCGCCCAACGGATCGGTCGGCCTGGAGACGACCTTCCCGCTCGTCGTGACGCACCTGGTGAAGCCCGGCCACCTCACGCTGCCGCAGGCGCTGGCGCTGATCACGCACAAGCCGGCGGCGTGCCTGGGGATTCCCGGCGGAACGCTCGCGCGGGGTGCCGCGGCCGACCTGGTCCTCTTCGACCCGGCCGAACAGTGGACCGTGCGCACCGAGGATCTCCATTCGAGGTCGAAGAACTCCGCCTTCCTCGGACACACGGTGATCGGACGCGTGAAGCACACCATCGTGGACGGTGTCAGCGTGACCGCGCCGAGGGTTGGTGTGTAGCATGCAACTCGCGCGCGCACGCCGTTGGCTCGCGCCCGCGCTCGTGGCGGGGGTCGCGGTTTCGACCGCGTGCGCCTATTTCAACACGCTCTACAACGCCAGGCAGATATTTCAGGAAGCACAGCGTGCGGAGGCCCGAGCCGCCGCGACAAGAACCCAGCAGGACACTCCGGGCATCAATCCCAACGCCCGCCAGTACGAGATCGTCGTCGACAAATGCAAGAAGATGATCGCGAACTACCCCGACAGCCGGCACGTGGACGACGCCATGCTGCTTTCCGCGCGGGCGCTGTACGCTCTGTATCGCTACGACGAAGCAGTAGCCGCACTGGACTCCCTGGAACGGAAGTACCCGAAGAGCAACCTGCTGGACGACGCCGCCTTCCTGAAGGGCAAGTCGTTTCGCGCCGCGAAGAAGTACGACCTGGCCGCGCCGGTCCTCAGCGAGTTCACGACGAAGCACCGCAAGCACGGCGGCCGGCCCGAGGCGCTGTATCTGCTGTGCACGAGCTTCATGGAGCTCGACAGCAGCGAAGCGGCGGTCGCCACGCTCCAGAAGCTCGAATCCGACCACGGTCGTTCGGACTACCGCTTCAAGGCCCAGGTCGAAATGGCTGACATCCTGGCCAAGAAGGAGTTCTACGACGAGAGCATCGCCATTTACCAGCGGCTCAGCGAATCGCGCATCCCGGAGTCGTACCGCTACGACGTCTGGCTCGGCATGGCGCGCGTGCAATTGCAGCTTGGCGACTACGCAGGGACCGTGTCCACACTGGAGAGCGTGAAAACGCTGCCGCGGGCGCCGGAGAAGGAACCGGTGGGGGTGCTGCTCCGCGCGCGCGCGCACGCGGCGCTGGATTCGACGACCATCGCCATCGCGGAATACAAGGACGTGACCAAACGTTTCGCGCGCGGCATGTACGCCGCGGAAGCGTACTACCGTCTCGGCGAGATCTACGAGGGCATGGACAGCCTGCAGGCGGCGCGGCAGAACTTCGACGAGGTGCCGCGGGCATACTCGGGTTCCGAGTTCGCGGAAGGCGCCATCAAGCGCAGCGGTGATATCAGCCGGCTCCTGAAGATCCAGGAGACCGAGGGTGATGACAGTCCCGACGCGCTGGCTCTGCGCACGTTCTCGATGGCGGAGATCCAGCTGTTCCAGTTCGAAAGCCCGCAGAAAGCCATCCCGAATTACGAGAAGATCGTGAATGAATTCCCCGACAGCGAATACGCGCCGCGATCGGTGTACGCGCTCGGCTACATCAGCGGCGTCGTGCTCGGCGACACGCTTCGGGCGCGCGAGTGGTACGAGTTGCTGATGTCCCGATACCCTGACTCGGCTCAGGCGCAGCTCGCGCTGGGCTTCTACCCCGGCGCCGCGCCGCCGCCGCCCATGTCCGAGTGGGTGCAGAAGAAGAAGTCCCCGGCACCCCCGCCGGCCGATCCGCGCCGTCCGCCCGGAGAGCGGCCCCGCGGGATGGTCACGCCCGACTCGCTGCGCGCGCGCGTTCCGGTCGCGGCCGACACCACCGTGACGAAGCCGGCCAAACCGAGCGTGGCGCCCGCCGACACCACATCGGCGCCGGCCGATTCCAGCGGGGGATCGGGCTGATGTCCGCCTTCGCGCCCGCCCGTGCCCGCGAGCACAGGGCCGAGATCGTCGCACACGTGCGGCTGAGCCGGCGCTACTTCCTGCTGCGCATCGCGCGCCCTGAGGACTTCATCGATCCGGCCGCCGGACAGTTCGTGCACGTGGCGGTGCCGTCGATCGAGTCGGAAGGGCGCTTCTTCCTGCGGCGGCCCTTCAGCATCCACGATTGCACGCGGGAATTCATCGACCTCGTGATCGTCGAGGTGGGACCCGGTTCGAAGGCGCTTCGCCGGGCCGTTCCCGGCGACACGATCGACTTCTACGGCCCGCTCGGTCACCCGTTTCCCGAACTCCCCGGCAAACGTGTCCTCGGTGTGGGGGGAGGCGTGGGCCTTGCGCCGCTCTACTACTACGGATTCCGCGCGCCGGCCACACTCGGCAGGGGCTACCGACTCGTGTACGGCGCACGAACCCGGGAGGATCTCTTCCTCGATCACGTGCCGCTCGAACACGCCGGGGTTTCCCTGGCGACCGACGACGGGAGTTACGGATTCCACGGGAACGTGGTCCAGCTCGCCGAAAAAGAACTGGCCCGGGAGACCGCCGACGCGATCTTCTCCTGCGGCCCCACGGTGATGATGCGCGCGGTGCAGTCGCTCGCGGATCGACATGGAATCCCGCACCATGCGTCGCTCGAGAACCGCATGGGGTGTGCGCTGGGCGCGTGCCGGGCGTGTGTGGTGCCGACGACGCTCGACGGCGACAGTCACTATCGTACCGTGTGCCACGATGGCCCCGTGTTCGAGGGTTCCGTGCTGCGCTGGAAGGAACTGCCGGTCCCATGAGCGACATCAGCGTGCAGATTGGTCCGGTCCGGTTCAAGAATCCGGTGTTCATCGCGTCGGGCATCTGCGGCTACGCCGAGGAATACTCGCCGCTCGTGAACCTCTCGCGCCTCGGCGGTGTCGTCACCAAGACCATCACCATGCGCCCGCGCGCGGGGAACCTCCCACCGCGCATCCACGAACTGCCGCACGGCATGCTCAACTCCATCGGGCTCGAGAACGTCGGTCTCGACCGTTACGTGAAGGAGAAGCTCCCGCAGCTCAATCAGCGGCCCGACGTCGCCGTCATGGTCAGCGTGGCGGCGGAAACCGAGGAGGAGTTCATCCGGCTCGCCGAGGCGTTCGCGCCCGTGGACGGATACGCGGGTCTCGAGCTGAACCTCTCCTGCCCCAACGTGAAGGGCGAAGCGCTCGACCAGGGGCGCAACCCGCAGCTCGTCGAACGCATCGCGCGCATCGTGAAAGAGCGCATCCCGAAGAAGTCGCTGTGGGTCAAGGTGACGCCGAACATCACCAGCGTGGCCGACGTCGCGCGCGCGGCCGAGCAGGGGGGCGCGGATGCGATCGCCGCCATCAACACGCTCATCGCGATCGACTTCGACCTCGACACCGGGCGCCCCGTGTTCGCGCGCGGGAGTGCGGGCTACTCCGGTCCGGCGATCCTTCCCATCGCACTCCAGAAGGTGTGGGAGTGCTCGCGGGCGGTTTCGATCCCCATCGTCGGGATCGGCGGCATCGCCACCGTCGAGGACGTGCGCAAGTTCTTCCTTGCGGGCGCCACGGCCGTGCAGGTGGGAACGGTGCTCTATAATGATCCCGGTCTCCCCGAGCGCATCATTGACGCGCTCGATGCCAACCCCGGCTGGGTGAAAGCACGCGCATTCCCGGCGACCCGCGCCTGACCACCGGAGCGTCTCCCTCCGTACCGATTGACGGCGTGTCGGGTGCCGGTTAGACTCCGCCAATCCCTTTACCACACTCCCCACGGAAGGAGAGTCCAGATGTCAGGGAACACCTCCGGCGCCGCGCCAGCGGCGGGCGCCATTCCCGAGTTCGGTCAGATGCTCGGGCACCCGCGTCCCCTGTGGATGCTGTTCATGTCCGAGTTCTGGGAGCGGTTCGCGTTCTACGGCATGCGGTGGGCGCTGGTGCTCTACATGGTCGCCCAGTTCCACGAGGGCGATGCCTCGGGTCAGGCGCCGTCGAACCTGATCTACGGCTCCTATCTCGCGCTCGTCTACGCCGCGGCCATCTTCGGGGGTTACGTCGCCGATCGTGTCCTGGGCTACCAGCGATCCATCCTGGTGGGGGCGGTGATCATGGCTGCAGGTCTGTTCATGGTGGCGCTGCCCAACGAGCAGATCTTCAAACTGGGTCTGGCGACCATCATCGCCGGCAACGGACTCTTCAAGCCGAACATCTCGACCATGGTCGGCAAGCTCTACAAGAGCGGTGACGAGCGGCGTGACAGCGGATTCACGATTTTCTACATGGGGATCAACGCGGGCGCGTTCATCGCCCCGATCCTGACCGGCTGGCTCGCGAACGGTGTGTTCGGAACCGACGCGTTCCCCGCCTACAAGGTGGTGTTCATCACCGCCGGCGTCGGGATGCTCGTCAGCCTGGTGTGGTTCTGGTTCGGGCGCAGGCAGCTGCAGGGGATCGGCCGCCCGCCCGAGGGCTCCGAAGGGCGCCACCGGGTGTTGTTCGTGGGTATCGGCGCGCTGCTGGCGGTGCCGCTGATATACTTCCTGCTCTCGGTGGGTGCGGCCAATCTCCAGTGGCTCCTGACCGCGATGTTCATCGGTCTGTGCGTGATGATCCTGATCGAGGGCGTGCGCGACGGGAAGGTGGCCCGCAACCGCGCCATCGCGATGCTGCTCATCTTCGCGTTCAACATCCTGTTCTGGATGTTCTTCGAGCAGGCCGGAAGCTCGTTCACGTTCCTCGCCGACAACATCGTCAACCGGGACCTCTTCGGCTCGGGCGGCTGGGTGTTCCCGACCGCCTGGTTCCAGTCGGTCAACGCGCTCGGGATCGTGGCGTTCGCCCCGATCGCGGCGTGGGTGTGGATCAAGCTGGGGCGCATGAACCCGTCGATTCCGCGGAAGTTCGGACTGGGTCTGATCTTCAACGGCATTGCGTTCTTGCTCTTGATGGTCGCGCTCTCGGGCATGGTCAGCGACGCCGGCCTGATTCCGTTCTGGACGCTGTTCGTGGTGTACCTGATCCAGACGGTCGGCGAACTGTGCCTCTCGCCCATCGGCCTCTCGATGGTGACCAAACTCGCGCCGGTGAAGCTGGTCGGGTTCGGGATGGGCGGCTGGTTCCTGTCGACCGGGATCGGCAACAACCTGGCGGGCATGTTTGCGAGCCACGTGAGCGGCGAAGCCGGCATGACGACGGCGTCGGCGCTGTCGGGGTACACGTTCGGCTTCTGGACACTCGTGGGCGCGGGCGTACTGCTCTTCCTGATCGCGCCGCTGGTCCAGAGGTTGATGCACGGCGTGAAATGAGGTTCAAGCGGAGCGTGTGCTCGTGAACGCCAGCGCCTCCGACCGACTCATCGTCGCCCTCGACGTCGACTCGTACGACGCCGCCCGCTCTCTCGTGGAAGCGCTCGGGCGCGATGCGGGCTGGTTCAAGGTCGGAGCGGTGCTGTTCACGCGCGAGGGGCCGCGGGTGTGCGAGATGGTCAAGGAAGCGGGCGCGAAGCTCTTCCTCGATCTCAAGTTCCACGACATCCCCAACACGGTGTCGGGCGCGGTGAGGAACGCGCTCGCCATCGGAGCGGACATGATGACGCTCCACGCCTCCGGCGGCCCGACCATGCTCCGGGCGGCGCGCGAGGCGGCCGACGCCGCAGGACGCCCCGACGCCATCCTGGTGGCCGTCACCGTGCTCACACACTTCTCCGAGAACGAATGGAACGCGACGTTCGGAAGCGGACGCCGCGTGGAGGAGAACGTGGTGGCGCTCGCCCGCCTCGCGAGGGCGTCGGGGATGACCGGGGTGGTGGCGTCGGCGCGGGAGCTGCCCGCCATCAAGCGCGCGATGGGGAAGGAGTGCGTGGTGGTGACACCCGGCATCCGTCTGCCGGATTCAGGAAAGGACGACCAGACCCGGGTGGTGACGCCCGAGCAGGCCATCAAGAACGGCGCGGATTATCTGGTGGTGGGGAGGCCGATTACCGCGGCCGCGGATCCCGCCGGGGCGTGCCGCGAAATCGTGTCCAGGATGACGGTCTAGCGTCGGGGCGCGCTACTGCATCATCGGCAGTTCGCTCACGATCTGCACGTCGATCATCGTGTTGATCACGTGCTCCGCCTGCAGCCAGCGGGCCGCGATCTTCGGCGAGAGGGCCTTCGAGAAACGGCCGTTGTACTTCCGGTACAGCTTCAGCCTCTTCTCCTCGTAGTCGAGCGCGCGCCGCGTAAGCCCCGCCGCCATCTTGTCGGTCATCGACTCGTGATGGTCGGAGTAATCCTTCAGCATCGCGCTCCGTCTCTCGCCCAGCCGATTCAGTTCCCTCTGGTAGTCGTCGTAGATGGGCCAGAACACCTCGTTCTGCTGCTCGGTCATGTGCAGAGCCTGGGTGAGGAGAGCCTTCTTCTGTGTGGCGATGTCGGAACGCAACAAGTCGAGGATGCCTGGCTGCGCGAACGTCGGCGCCGTCGCACCCGCCAGCGCGACGAACAGCGACGCGGTCATCAGTCTGCGGATCATGGGAGTTTCTCCTTGAGTGCCTCGCCGGGATTCCCGAGGGCCAATCCGGGGCAACGATAGACGAAGCAGATGGCGCTGGCAAGTGCGGCGGACGGCGGGCGTTGTAACAGTGCGGACGGTTCTCTATAATGAGCAAACGAGCGCAATTGCGGCGCGAATCGCCGCAATCGCTGTTGCCCCATGTCCACGCGCATTCTTTTCCTCGGTGTCGACGCTCTCGACAGGGACCTCGTCCTCTCGTGGGTCGGCGACGGCACCCTTCCGACCTTTCGCCGCCTGCTCGAAGACGGCGCGTGGGGGGGCACGGACAACCCGCCCGGGCTCTTCGTGGGCGCCGTGTGGCCCTCCTTCTGGACGTCGGTCGGCCCGGCCCGTCACGCGCGCTACTGCTACGAGCAGCTTCGGCCCGGAACCTACGAGATCGCCCGTATTCGTCCCTCCGACACGCGCGCGCCGGCGTTCTGGAACGCGATCGCGGATGCGGGCAAACGGGTCGCGGTGATCGACGTTCCCAAGACGCACGTCGTGGCCGGGCTCAACGGTATTCACGTCGTGGACTGGGGCACCCACGACCCCGACTTCGACGGCCCGGTGACCTGGCCGGCGTCCCTCGCCGAAGACCTCGTGGCGCGCTACGGGCGCGACGACGTGGGCAACTGCAACGCCCATGGCCGCGCGGGCGAGTACGAAAAACTTCGCGAACAACTGGTCGCGCGCGTCACGCGCAAGAAACAGATGCTGATGGATTTCATCGCGCGCGGCGAATGGGACGCGGTCATCGCCGCCTTCAGCGAGAGCCACTGCGTGGGGCACCAGTGCTGGCACCTGCACGAGCCGGCGCACGAGCGTCACGACGCGGAACTCGCGGCGCGGATCGGGGACCCCGTGCGCGACGTCTACGTTGCGATCGACGCCGCGGTGGGCGAGCTCGTCGAAGCGGCGGGCCCGGCGGCGGACGTCGTCGTGCTCGGGAGCCACGGCATGCGCTCGCACTACGACGCCACCTTCATGCTGGACGCAATCTTGAAGCGCATCGAGCGCCCGCATGTGCCACCGGTGCCGAAGGAGACGGTTTCGCGGGCGAAGCGGTTGTGGAAGCACACCCCGAAGGGGATCCGGGCACTCCTGTCCCCGCTCAAGGGGCGCGCGAAGGCCCGTCTCGGCCTGGAGGACCTCGCCTCGCGGCGCTTCTTCGCCATTCCCAACAACGACGCCGTCGGTGCCGTCCGCCTGAACCTCGCGGGACGCGAGCCCGGCGGCCGCGTTCAGCCGGGCGAATTCGAGCAGGTGTGCGCGATGCTCGAAGAGGATCTGCACGCGCTCGTCAACGTGGACACGGGGGAGCCGGCGGTGAAACGCGTGCTGCGCACGCGCGAACTCTACAGCGGTCCGTTCGTTGATCATCTTCCCGATCTGATGATCGAATGGAACCACCATGCCCCGATCTCGCGGGTTCATTCCGAGAAGACCGGTGAGATCACCGGCGAGTACAGCAAGTGCCGGACGGGCGATCATTCACCGCGGGGAATCTTCGCGGTCACCGGTCCAGCGGTGATTCCCGGCTGCGTCGGGGAGCCGGTTTCGGTCATGGATATCGGGCCGACCATCGCAGAGCGACTGGGTGTCGCGCTCCCGGACGTCGACGGCCGTTCGTTCGCCGCCGCCGTATTCGCGAACGGCGTACGCCGCGCATGATCGCGCGCATCACCATTCTCGTTCCCGGTCTGGACCGCGGTGGCATGACGCGCGCGTACGTCCTGGCCGGGGCGCTCCGCGCGATCGGCGTGGAAGCCGAGATCGTGGGGGCACTCGCGGACGGAGAAACGGTCTACCCCGAGCCTCCCCCGGGTGTCCAGGTGCGTTCGGTCCCCGAGCGATCGTTCGCGAGTCGCGTGCTCGACACCCAGGATCTCGCGCGCGGCGACGCGCTGTACGCCGTCAAAGCGCGCGCTTCGACGCTCGGTATCGGGCTTCTCGTCCGTCGCGGTCGGCCCCTCATCGTGGACATCGACGACTGGGAGCAGTCTTTCGCGGGCCGCACGCGGCGTGCTCGCGGCGGTGCGGTGCGCCGGGCGCGCCGCTGGCTGCGCCGAGTTCGCAATCCCGACCACCCGCGCTACAGCCGCTGGATGGAGTCGCTCGTGCCGCGCGCGGATGCGGTCACGGCCAACACGCGCTTCCTCACCGATCGCTACGGCGCGGTCTACCTCCCCAGTGGAAAGGACACATCGCTCTTCGACCCCGTCCGGTACGACGCCGACGACGCGCGGCGATGGCTGGGTCTCGACGGATTCCGCGTGATCATGTTCCCCGGGACGGTTCGCGCGCACAAGGGTGTCGACGACGTCGCCGCCGCGCTCGATCTGCTGAACTGGAAGGACGCGCGCCTGGTCCTGGTGGGCGGACGCGAGGCGGGAAGAGACCTCGCGAAGGAACTCTCCGTGCGCCATCCGGAGCGGGTCATCCGGCTGGGCAGGTTCCCGGCGGCCGAGATGCCGCGCGTGGTCGCCGCCGCTCACGTCGTCGTGGCGCCGCAGCGCGACACGCCCGAAGCGCGCGCGCAGTTCCCCATGAAACTCACCGACGCGATGGCAATGGCGAAACCGATTGTGACGACGCGCGTGGGTGACATCCCCGAGGTGCTCGCCGGCGCCGCGTGGCTCGTCCCGCCCGACTCGCCGTCCGCGATCGCCGACGCGATCGCGGCCGTATTCGCCGACCCCGCCGAAGCCTCGCGCCGCCCACCCCCAGCGCGCGAGCGCTGCGTCGCGAGAGCGTGCTC
>CAZPUV010000014.1:0-18949 GCA_964589805.1 uncultured bacterium
ACGCGCAGATGGGTCACCGGCCCGATCGCCGAGGGGTTGCCCGCCCCGTCGTAGGTGCGCGCGGCGACGAACAGATCCCGGCCCCGCGGGGCGCCTGCGAGTGCGTACGTCTGCGGGGTTCCCTCCACAGCAGGCGCGGGCGGATCGGAGACGGTCACGGAACGGTCCCAGTCGAATGGAAACGAGAGCGAGTAGCGAAGGTCGTAACGGGCGACGCGGTTGGTTGCGTCGTCGTCACGCGGCGCCGTCCACGCGAACAGGACGTCGCGCGTGTCCGGGCGGTAGGCCAGCGTGAGGTCGGCGATCGTCTGCGGCGGGGTCGTGTCGACACCGCCGTTCGGAGGCGGTCCCTGGGGGTTCGACCCGCGGCCGCCGTCGTCGCAGGCAAGCACGCCTGCAAGGAAGAGCGCCACGGCTCCGACGGAGATTCGATGAAGGGAAGGCATAGGGCATCGCGGCGGGTGTGGGCGCCCGATTCCATGGTAAGTGACGCGGCGGCCGCCGGCAACCGCCGGCCTTGACTTGCGACGAAACCGGAGTATAGTCAACAAGTTACTGAAACGAAAGGGCATCTCCCCATGGACAAGGATATCCACAACATCATCATACTCGGCTCTGGTCCGGCGGGCCTGACGGCCGCCATCTACGCCGCACGCGCGGATCTCGCGCCGGTGGTCATCGAGGGAACGCAGCCCGGCGGCCAGCTCACGATCACGACGGACGTCGAGAACTACCCCGGTTTCGAGAAGCCCATCATGGGGCCGGAACTGATGGAGATCATGAAGAAGCAGGCGGCCCGCTTCGGCACGGCGTTCGAATTCGCCTCCGTCGACCGCGTCGATCTGAGCGGACCCGTGAAGACGGTCTACGCGGGCGACAGGGCGTTCCGTTGCCGGGCGCTGATCATCGCGACGGGCGCGTCGGCGCGCTGGCTCGGGATCCCGGGCGAAGAGCGTCTCATGGGGCACGGTGTGTCCGCGTGCGCGACCTGCGACGGGTTCTTCTTTCGCGATCAGGTGATCGTGGTCGTGGGTGGAGGTGACACGGCGATGGAAGAGGCGACGTTCCTCTCGAAGTTCGGGTCGAAGGTGGTGGTGGTGCACCGCCGCGACGAGCTGCGTGCGTCGAAGGCGATGCAGGACCGCGCCTTCAAGAATCCGAAGATCGAGTTCGTCTGGAACTCCGCCGTGACCGAAGTCCTCGGCGAGGGCAAGGTCTCGGGCGTGCGTCTCGAGGACGTGGAGACGGGCAAGGAGCGGACGCTCGATTGCGGCGGTATGTTCGTGGCCATCGGGCACACGCCGAACACCGAGTTCTTCCGGGAACACCTCGAGACGGATGCAAACGGGTATCTGATCGTCGAGTCCGGGTCCACACGGACCAGCGTCCCGGGCGTGTTCGCGGCCGGCGACGTGACCGACCACGTGTACCGCCAGGCCGTCACGGCCGCGGGCATGGGGTGCATGGCGGCGCTCGACGCGGAGCGCTATCTTTCCGCCGCGGAATCCGCGGTGGTGGAGAAGGGGTAAACGCGTGCCCGGAAAACGACGCGCGTCGCCGCCCGCCGATCGCCTCGAGGGAGCGGTCCGGGTCTTCATCGAGGCACTCGACCGCGATCCGGATTCACCGGAGCTGCGCGAGACGCCCGCCCGCGTCGCGGAGGCATGGCGGCACTTCCTGCGCGGCTACGATTCATCCGCGAAGACCGTGTTCTCGGAGGGAGTGTTCGAGGACGAGTACGACGGCATGGTGCTCGTCCGCGATATCGACTTCTTCTCCGTGTGCGAGCATCACCTGGTGCCGTTCTTCGGACGGTGCTCGGTGGCCTACGTTCCGGCGAAGCGCGTTGCGGGCTTGAGCAAGATCGCACGCCTGGTTGAGGTTCACGCCCGGCGCCTGCAGGTACAGGAACGCATGACGCGCGAGATCGCGCGCGATATCCACGCGCACCTGAAACCGCGCGGGGTCGCCGTGCGCGTCGAAGCGCGGCATCTGTGCATGGCGATGCGTGGCGTCGAGCAGAGGCGCGCGGATGTCGTCACCGAGTACGCGCTCGGCGTATTCAGGACCGATGCGGCGATGGCGCAGGAGTTTCGCGCCGCCCTGGACGCGCCGCGGACGCGTTGATCTCCGGAGCGAGGACACGCCGGGAGATTCCTCCGGCATGAAGCCGATCTACCTCGATTACAACGCCTCGGCCCCCGCCCGCGAAGCCGCGCTGGAGACCCTGCGCCGCGTGGCGCGGGAGGCGGCCGGGAACGCGGAGAGCCCGCACCGCTTCGGTCGCGGGGCACGACGCGAACTCGACGCCGCGCGCGAGGTGGTCGCCGCCGCCATCGGTGCGCGCACACGCGAGATTGTCTTCACGAGCGGCGGAACCGAGTCGGACAACCTCGCCGTCGTCGGCGTCGCGAAACGTCGCTCGAGCGGTCACGTCGTTACCTCCGCCATCGAGCATCCCGCCGTTCTCGAAGCGTGCCGTCATCTCGAGAAGCACGGCTTCCGCGTCACGCGTGTGCCGGTGGATACAGGCGGGCGCGTTGCCATCGAACGCGTCGCCGATGCGATCGCCGCCGACACCATCCTCGTTTCGATCATGTGGGTCAACAACGAGACGGGCGTGATCCAGCCCGTCGAAGAGATCGCGGCGCTCGCGCGCGAGCGCGGCGTCCTCTCCCATACCGACGCGGTGCAGGCCTTCGGCAGGCTCGACATCGACGTGGGGAACGTGCCTGTGGATCTGCTCTCGATCTCGGGGCACAAGTTCGGGGCTCCCACCGGGATCGGTGCGCTCTACATTCGGGACGGTGTCGAAATGGAATCGATCGTGCACGGCGGTGGACAGGAGCGCGGAATGCGGAGCGGAAGCCCCGCCGTGGCTCTGGCCGCCGCGCTGGCGGCGGCGGCGCGCGCGGCGGTCGGGGAGTGCGCCGCCGAGACAGTGCGGCTCGGGCGTCTTCGCGACCGCATCGAACGCGAACTCCTCGCGCGCATCCCGGGCGCCGCCGTCAACGGCGCCGGTTCCGCGCGCGTGGCCAACACGACGAGCATCCGGTTTCCGGGAGCGGACGGCGAGGCGGTGCTGCTCGCCCTCGACGCCGCCGGCATCGCCGTTTCGAGCGCGTCGGCGTGCGCGGCGGCCCGCCGGGCCACCTCGCACGTGCTCACCGCCATGGGGCTCACGCCGCGCGAGGCGGACGACTCGCTGCGGGTGAGCCTCGGCTACCGGACCACCGACGCGGACGTGGACCGGTTCATCCGCGTGCTGCCGGACGAGGTGGCGCGCATCCGTGCGGTCTCCAGACCCACCCCGGCGCTTTGACAGCGCGGCACGGGTGTCGTATCCTGCGCGCCTGCTCGACCGGCTGGCACCGAGGGCGCGGGACTGGAAGCGCGGTCGAGCCTTCACCCCGCAGGAGAAAGGGAACGCATGTCGATCAAACCGGACAAGTGGATCACCCGTATGGTCAAGGAATACAGGATGATCGAGCCGTACGTGGACTCGCAGGTCAAGGACAACGCGGTGTCGTTCGGCGTCTCGTCCTACGGTTACGACATCCGCATCGCGGACGAGTTCAAGATCTTCACGAACATCAACTCCACGGTGGTCGACCCCAAGAACTTCGATCCGCGATCGTTCGTGGACTACAAGGGCGCGGTCTGCATCATCCCGCCCAACTCCTTCGCCCTGGGCCGGAGCGTGGAGTACTTCCGCATACCGCGCAACGTCCTGACCATCTGTGTCGGCAAGTCGACGTACGCGCGCTGCGGGATCATCACCAACGTGACGCCGTTCGAGCCGGAATGGGAGGGCTTCGTGACCCTCGAGATCTCCAACACGACACCGCTGCCCGCGAAGATCTACGCCAACGAAGGCATCGCGCAGGTGTTGTTCTTCGAGAGCGACGAGGAGTGCCTGGTGTCCTACGGGGACAAGAAGGGCAAGTACCAGAAACAAACGGGGATTACGCTTCCCAAAGTGCCCGGGAAATGACGTCTGCAGGGGTTTCCGGCGGGTGGCGCCGCACCCCCGGCGGGCGGGATTCGGCCCCGGACGCCCGAAATCGGGCGTCTGGGCCTTTTTTTGTGTTTGACAGGATTTCGCGTTCCTGATATTCCCAACCCATCTAAGAGGCTCTGGAGAGCCGTTTTCTCACCGTTCACACACTCTCTCGGAGGGAAGTCCGAAATGGCAAAAGCTGCAAAGAAGGCCGCGAGCGCCGAGCTCATCATCTCCAAGTCGCGGACCAAAGGGGCGGCGAAGGGGTACAACGTGTCGAGCGAGTTCTATCCGGCGCTCGACAAGGCCGTTCGCGCGATGATCCGGTCCGCCGGCGACCGCGCCAAGGCCAACAAGCGCAAGACGCTCAAGCCGTCCGATCTGTAGACCGAAAATCTGGTTGTCTGAAGCCACAATCGGGCCCGGCCGCCTGGCCGGGCCCGTTGTGTCTCGGGCGCAAATCCAGCATTCTCCGCCCCTTGCGTGTCCGCTCGCCGCGTGGTAGATTCACCCAATTAACCCGGAGGATCGCCCGAATGCCCGAGAAAATCATCGGGACGGGAGTGACGTTCGACGACGTTCTCCTCGTCCCGGCCATGTCGTCATTCCTTCCCGGCGACGCTGACGTATCCACGCGCCTCACCAAGAAGATCAAGCTGAACATCCCGATCGTGTCGGCCGCGATGGACACCGTGACCGAGGCGCAGTTCGCCATGGCCATCGCCCGGGAGGGCGGGCTCGGTTTCGTCCACCGGAACATGACACCCGAGCGCCAGGCCGAGCAGGTGGACCTCGTGAAGCGCAGCGAGAGCGGTGTCATTTCGAACCCGATCACGCTCGAGCCCAGCGCGCTCGTGCGGGATGCCCAGGCCCTCATGAGGAAATATGGCATCTCCGGCGTCCCCATTACGGACAAGAACGGCGTGCTGGTGGGAATCCTGACCGCGCGCGACCTCCGGTTCAACGACGATGACTCGCGCCCGATACGCGAACTCATGACATCCAAGGGTCTCGTGACGGCACCCGTCGGCATCAAGATGGAGGCCGCGCGGAAACTCCTGCACGAGCATCGCATCGAGAAACTGCCCGTGGTCGATGGGAAGAACCGCCTGCGCGGGCTCATCACGGTCAAGGACATCCAGAAGAAGCTCGACTTCCCGAACGCGTGCAAGGACTCGCACGGCCGGCTGCGTGTGGGTGGGGCGGTGGGAGTGGGTCCCGAGGCGCTCACGCGCGCGGGTCTCATGGCGGATGCGGGCGTGGACGTGGTCACGATCGACACCGCGCACGGCCACACGAGCAACGTGATCGACACCATCACCGCCATCCGGAAGAAGCACAGGACGCTGCCCGTGATCGCGGGTAACGTGGCCACGGCCGCCGCGGCGCGCGACCTCATCAAGGCCGGCGTGGACGCGATCAAGGTGGGCATGGGTCCCGGAGCCATCTGCACGACGCGCGTGGTCGCAGGCGCGGGCGTGCCGCAGATCACGGCCATCATGGACTGTGCGGGTGTTGCGGCGAAGGCGGGGGTTCCGCTCATCGCCGATGGCGGCATCAAGTACAGCGGCGACATCGTGAAAGCGATCGCCGCCGGCGCGGACGCCGTGATGATCGGAAGCCTCTTCGCGGGAACGGACGAGACGCCCGGCGAGGTGATCCTCTTCGAAGGGCGGAGCTTCAAGTCGTACCGGGGCATGGGTTCCATCGAGGCAATGAAGGCGGGGAGCAAGGACCGCTACGGCCAGGAGGACGTGGAGGAAGCGAAGCTCGTCGCCGAGGGTATCGAGGGTCGTGTGCCGTACAAGGGCCGCCTCGCGGACTCGATCTACCAGCTCGTGGGCGGGCTCCGCGCGGGGCTCGGTTACTGCGGCACGAAGACGCTGGCGGAACTGCGCGAGCGCGGCCGTTTCATGATGGTCACCACCGCGGCGCTACGGGAGAGCCATCCCCACGACGTCATCATCACCAAGGAAGCGCCCAACTACCGCTTGAGCTAGATGACCTGGCACGGACAGATCAACCGGACCATCTGGGAGATTTCGGAGGCGATCCGGAAGAACCCCGAACAGGCGCGCTACCGCCGCGAACTGCTGCGTGCGCAGTTCCTGCAGCACTTCGAGCACGACAAGGCCTTCCACGTCCCGCGCGACGATCGGACCTTCCTGTTCCTGCACGACGCCGACGGCCCCGTGGTGCTCCTGCTCCACGGATCCACCGGCACGCCCGCGGAGCTCCGCGAACTGGGCAACTACCTCTACGGGCGTGGCATCTCGGTGTACTGCCCGCGTCTCACTCGCCAGACCGGTCGCGACCGCGAAGCCACCTGGGAGTCGTGGGTGACGCAGGCGCAGATCGCGGTCGAAGCCGTGACGACCTGTTCGCAAATGGCCTACGTCTGCGGCCTGAGCATAGGCGCAACGGTATCGCTGATCCTGCACGACCGGGCACCGGTCAAGGGTCTCATTCTCCTGGCGCCCGCGTTGTACCCGAAACTGAGTCTCAAAGCGCGCTTCCTCCAGGTTGCACGCATCGTGACACCCACGGTCTTCTACCATTTTGCGGGCTGGAATGGCGAGGTGCTGAAGGCGATGGAGTACGCGCGCAAGCACACGCGCGAGATCCAGATTCCGGTGCTGGCGCTCCAGGCTGCGGACGACAACCGTCTCTCGGCGCGCGGACTGAAGCTCGTACGGCGACACGCAAAACACGCGGAATCGGACATCCGCCTGCTGCCAGCCGGCTCGCATGTGCTCACGCGCGGCGAGGCGAAGACCGAGGTCTTCGAGGCGGTGGCTGCGTTCGTGGAGAAGGACGCGCGGGGGACAGGCTGGGTGCCGCCGCGCGAGGGGAGCGGGCCGGTGGAGCCTAGATCTGATCCATCGTGAAACGGAACGTCTCGTCCAGCTTCTGAATCTTCCTCGCCAGTTCCTTCAGGCGCTCCTTCAGTTCCGGATCCTTGGACTTGATGTAGTCCGAGTAGAGGTCCAGGAACTGGTCCTGCAGTTCCTTCAACTCCCGGTCGGCCTCCGCGCGGTCGAGAGACCGTTCCAGGTGATAGACGTCGCCGGATGACAGTCGGTCCAGGATGTTGAAGTACTCGCCACGCATGTACGACAGGATCTGAACGTACTGTTCGAACCCCTTCGACAGTTTCTCCAGCACCTCGCTGATCGCGGTGGCCTTCCGGAACATGGACTGGCTGTACGAGTACGCGAACTGGTAGTAGGTCTTCGCACGGCCCACGTAGACTTCCTCGTTGTCCTTCAACAAGGCATCCTTCGCCCCGGGCTTCAAACCGTCCGGGTTACGGAAGATTCCGATCGAGATCAGCAGGAAATCGGCGTTGGTCTTGTAGATCGTGTACTTGAGACGCACGTCGGATGACTGCCGGACCTTCTCGAAGAGGTCGCTGTCGTAGCGTGAGAGGTACTTGCGCGTGCGTTCGTGGTAGTCGGGGTTCATGAAGGACGTGAGCAGGTTCGCGAGGTATACGTTCACGTCCTCGTCGTAGTAGACCTGGTTCGAAGGGTTGCCCGATTCGAGCCTGCTGTAGAGCAGGCAGTTCATCACAAAGAAGAACGTGGGCTCGACGTCGCGCTGGCCGCCGGGACCGATGGTGATGTGACTCTCGCCGTCCATCTCGCGCTCCGATGCGGTTGGCGTTGCTGTGTGGCGTCGGGGCGTGCGCTGGCCGGGAACCCGGCTGCCCCGCGCGATTCCGGCACGGACGGGTTCTGCAAGGCCCATGCCACGGCCCCGCCCCGGGGGCGGGAGGCCGGACACAATGTAACGCACTGTTATATATACGGTTACTCTGGGAATCCGCAAGCGGTGTTTCCTGTTTTGGGAACGGGGGGGTATGCGGTATAATCGGTGCCGGCGCGCAGGCATTAATCTAATAACTTATTTATAAATAATAAGTTATGGCGTCGATTGGGGCGGATTCGCGGACCGGGGGTCCCCGGGACCGCCCCGAGATTGGGGGGTCCGCGGTGAAAATCGGTTTTCTTCAACTGCGGCCGCAGTTCGGACGGGTGAAAGAGAACGTCCGGTCGGCCAAGTCGATGCTCTCCAACATCACCGACACCACGGTGGTGCTCCCGGAGCTGTTCAACACCGGTTATCTGTTCCGCAACGTCGAGGAACTCCGCGATCTTGCCGAGTCCACGACGAACGGATACACGGTCACCGAGTTGAAGAAGGTGGCCGTGGCGCAGCGGCTGAATCTCGTCTTCGGGATGGCCGAATCGAAGAATCGGAAATACTACAATTCTTCCGTGCTGATCACCGCGAAGGGCAAGATCCACACGTATCAGAAGGTGCATCTCTTCGATCGCGAGAAGCTGTTCTTCCAGCCGGGCACGCGGGCCTTCTCCCCGGTCAAGGTCGACGAAGGCAAACTGGGGATGATGGTCTGTTTCGACTGGTTCTTCCCCGAGGTCACCCGCATTCTCGCGATCGGCGGAGCCCAGGTCATCTGCCATCCCTCCAACCTCGTTCTGCCCTGGTGCCAGGAAGCCATGAAGACGCGCTGTATCGAGAACCGCGTGTTCGCCGTCACCGCAAACCGGATCGGCACGGAGAAGCGCGGAACGCTCCAGCTCACGTTCACCGGGAAGAGCCAGATCGTGAATCCGAAGGGCGAGATCCTGGTGAACGCAGGCGAGCGCAGCGAGTCGCTCAAGATCGTCGAAATCGACCCCGCCGAGGCGACCGACAAGCAGGTGACGCCCAACAACGACGTGTTCAAGGACCGTCGGCCGGCGCTCTACAAGCCGCTCCTTCGCAAGGTCGTCTGAGGCCGAAAAAGCAACGCGGGGGAGCGGTCGTGCGTGCAAACTGCACACGATTCGCGCTCCCCCCCGTGCTCCCGCCCTTCGCTAACTTGACGTCTCTGCTGACGTTACCCGTCTCCCGCCGTCTCCGGACGCGCGTCCCTGCTGGCATACTCCTTGCGTGACGGCGCGCAGTAAGCGCGTCCTGTTGCAACCCGGCCCCGATTGCCGATCTGCGGGCGGTTGCTGCACTACCCTGAAGGAGATTCACCGTGGATCGCAAGCCTCCGGCACTGACGTCCCCGTGGAAGGTCGGTTTCCTCGTCGCCCTCATGCTGGCCGTGACGGGGCTCGGCGTGGGCTACTTCATCTCGGGAACGTTCGGGCTGAAGTGGAACTGGATCGACCTTGCCGGCTCCTCGCCGTCCACGTGGTCCTTCCACCTTGGAGCCTTCGCGGAGGAGATGCTCCCGCTGCTCCTCATCGTCACGGTACTGGCGCTGGCCTCGTACGTGCTGGTCGCGGGTGCGGTCACGCGCTACACGCGTTACGTCGACTCGGGGGTGGAGTACAAGCAGCTGCTGCGGTCCATCAAGACCGTCGACGACCTCGAGGATGGGGAGTATGTGGAGAAGCTCAAGGAGCACCCGGAGCTGCGCGACTTCCTGATGGGATTCAAGAATCGCATGGCGGCGCGCGAGAAGCAGCTGCTCGAACGGGAGAAGCGTGGCGGTGCGGCGCGCGAGACGGAACGGGCCGGCCACAATCTGACCGCGGAAAGCGCCCTCCTCGTCAGCGCCCTCATGAACGGCAAGTCCGGATTCTCCGCCGAACTGGCGCTGACGACCCCCGAGCTGAAGCAGATCGAACGCGCAGCGCGCGAGCAGCTCTCCCGGGAAGATACCGCCGCGACCGAACTGGAAGCACTGCGTACCCGTTTGAATTCGACCCTCGAATCCGTGCGCAGCCGCGCGGGCGACGTCCGGCGCGAAAGTGTGGCGTGCCTCGCGGGTGTGCGGGAGATGGAGAGAATGCTCCAGGAGTTGAAACAGGCGGTCGGGATGGCGCAGGAGCCGGCGGTGGCGACGAAAGGCATCGCCACGGCGGCGAAACAGCTGGATGCAGTGTCGGACGCACTCGCCGAACTGAGTGAGCAGACGCGCCGCGTGGCGATCGCCGCAGCTCTCCAGGCCAGCGGTGGCTCGACCGAGGGTGACGCCATCCAGATCGCGGAAGAGGTCCGCGTAATAGCAACGCGCTTCAACACGGTTGCGTCCCAGTGGCGAGAAGCCAGCCCGGCGCTTCGCACGGGAATCACGACGCTCGAGAAGGGTGGTTCCGCCAACTCGCAGAGACGCGAAAGCCTGTCCCTTGCGGTCGCAGCGGCCGCGACGAAGGCACAGATGTGGGGCGAGCGACTGGTTGCGCTCCAGGAACAGGTGCGCGATCTCGAACAGGCGGCAGGTGGAGAGGCGGAGGTCGAGCCGGCGCGTGAGTGGGGAACCATCGATACGAACTTCGATGACGATGCACCGGTCGGTTCGTACGAGGAAGCAGTCGCCGCGCTGGACGTCGAAGCTCCGGAGGAGACCACGGTTCCGGAGCCGGCTGTCGAACCGGCCATCGACGAGGAAGACGCCGTCGTCGAGTGCACGCCGGGTGCCGATGGCGGGGAAGAAGCTGTGGATGATGATGACGAGTTCGTGACGGGTTCGCCCCCGTCCGTGTTCGAGGAAGACTCGGATGAGGATGGCGCGACCTTCGTCGATCTCCCTGGTTTCGAGAAGGAACAGCGTGTGTTCAACGACCACGCGGCATCGAGATCCGGGGTTGCGGACGACGATAGTGAACTCGACGTCGAACAGAACGGCGGCGGGCAGACGATCGACGACGAGCCGCTGGATGAGCACGTGACCGCCGGCGCCGCGCCCGAACAGCCGAATGGCGACGAAGGGTTTCTCACGGGACCGCGCGGACCGAAGAAGAGCAAAGCGCCGGAAACACCTGCCGAGACGAAAATGCCACGATCGCCGAAGCCCGCGCTGGCACCGTCCACCAGTGCTTCGCGCGTGGCGACGCTGGAAACCGAGGCCGACACCGACGCGGTTGATCTCTACCGGCTCGGTGCGGTTGATTTCATCGAGGGCGTTCACGCCTGAAGCCAGATGGACAGCCGTTCATTATTCGCCCGTCAGGTACGCTCGCAGTGCGAAACGCTCTGCGAGCTTCTTTCGCGTCCGGCGGGCACCGCGGTTCCCGATGACGTGCTGGAAAGATGCAAGATCAGCATCCGCATGCTCGCCGGGACCATGCTCGTGGTCGATCTGCCGGACTGGTCCCGGCTGCTGAACGCGGCTGAGAATCTGCTCGCCGTCCACGGCGAACGCAAGCTCGCCTGGGACGAGCGAATCGCCCAGGTCATCTTCGAACTGATCGAGAAAGAGGAGCTTCTTGCCTCCTGCCACGAGCGGGACGGCGAGGACGGAGCGCGCAAGTCGATTCCGGCCGAGGAAGTGAAAGCGCTCATGGCCGGTGTCGAGGCGCTCACCGAAGAGTGCCGACACATGGAGCCTGCCCCCGCGGCTCCGGCAGCGCCGCCGCCGCCCGAGCCCGGGCGCGAACGGCTGGGCAACGTCGCCGGGCAGCTCCGGGCGGCCTGCGAGCAGGTGCTCGCCGCCATCACCGCGGAGTCCTGGCAGTCGAGAAACTCCGAGCCGTCCGAGATCGAGGACCTGCGGCGTGCGCTGGGAACCATCGAGTTCTACGCTCGTGCCACCGATCGGATCGTGGCCTCGGTCGAGGAAGCGATTGTGCAACCGCGCTGCGACCTGGGGCCCCTCGAAACCGCTCTTGGCGACTTCGCCCGGGAACTCGTCCGCAGTTCAGGACGCGAACTCACTATCCGTGTCGCCGCGGACGGGGTCGACATGGAACCCTCTCTGCTTCCAGCCGCGTACCGCATCCTGCATGCGATGACGGCCGACATATACGAACGCTGCGACGAGAACAACATCGAGATAGAAATTGCGGTGGAGAAGCGCCGGGGAGCGCTGCACTGGCGAATCTCGGACAACGGCGAAAACTTCCTGTCGGATTCGCGGCTCGATCACGAGGATCAACTCGCATTCTACCCGGGGCTGCGCTACGTGGTGCGCACGCTGAAGGAGCACCACGGCACCCTGGTCGTCGAACCCGGCGGCGGGAAGAGTGCCCGCTTCGAGTTCTCCCTGCCGGCGTCGACTCAGGCCGAGTCGCTGGTGGCATGGGAATACGGGGATCGCACGTTTGCGGCGCGCGCCGCCCAGGTGGTGGACGTGATGCCCGCGTCGACCGACATCCGGCGTGAGAACGCCTACGGGGAGCATCTGCTGATCGACGGGCGCAAGATCCCCCTCATCAGGCTCGACGTGCTGTTCCCCGACGCGCCTCCAGGGGGATCGCACATCGCGATCCTCGGGGCCCTGGAAAAGAACGTTGCGTTCTACGTTCCAGGAGAAGGACAGCCGGGCGCGGGTATCGCGCTGGGCGACTCGATTCCCTTCTGGAAGGGAGCGCCGCACGAAGTCGTGCGCATCGACGGGCGCCGTGTGCCGCTGATGGACGCGGATGATCTGTTGCGCGGGTATCTCTCGATCACGGGCACCGTGAGCAACGATGCCACGCCCTCGGGTACCTCCGCTGACCACGGGCGCGGGACCACCGGCACCGAGGCTGAGAATCCGAAACCCGGGCGGGACAAGATCGAGGTCCTGATCATCGAGCAGAGCGAATCTACGCGCAACGCGTTCACCGACATCCTCTCGCGGCAGCACATCCACGCCCTGTTCGCGGGCGACGCAGAGGAGGCTCTCGGCCTCATACGTGCCAGGGAGCCGCGGATCATCATCAGCGAGTTCCGGATCCCGACGATGGCGGCCAAGCGGATCGTGGATTCGCTGCGCAGAGAAGGGCTGGAGATCCCCGTACTGGTCACGACGTCGCAGTCCGGGAAGACCGCCGACCTGCTGGTGGAGAAACTCGGAGCCTCGGGGTACCTGAGCAAGCCGCTGTCGTCGTCCCAGGTGACGTCGCAGCTCTCCGAATTCCTCGGGGTCGTGCGTTAGGACGTCCGGAAGGTCATAGCCGTAGCGCAATTGCGTTTGACGGCGGCTCACGGTGCAAACTGCCCGCCGTGGGCCGGGTCCGGGCCCGTCGCGGAACCGTAACCGCTTGAAAAATCAGGCGGATGTCGTTGGTACGCTTCGTGCTCACGTATCCGTCCAAGGGTGGGAAGCCAGGCAGCACCGTCAACGAGAAGGATGGCGCAAGATGAGCAAGTGGAGAGACACCGACTACTCGAGCATCGTGATCGGCGGCGCCGAGGACCAGGATGTCGTCATGACGTCCGTGGAAGCGGCCGAGTATTTGAAGATGCACGTGAAGACCGTGTGCCGCCTCGCGAAGGAGCGCAAGATCCCCGCGAAGAAGGTCGGCAGCGAGTGGAGGTTCTTGAAGAGCGTGCTCGACAAGTGGCTGGCGCAAGAGGTCGTGTAACGACCGGGTAGTCCCTCCGAACGCCATCGTGCCCGCGGCGATGCGTGCCGGGAGTCCTCATGTCGCCGAAAACCACGATCGAGAAGCTCTCGTCGTCCAAACCGGACGTCACAGTATTCAAGATCACGGGGACTCTCGGCTTCCACGAGAAGAAAGTTCTCGAACGACTCTTCACCGAGTGTAATCGGCGCGGGTTGTCCCGCGTCCTTTTCGACGTTTCCGAACTGGAGTCCATGGGCGGGGGGTGCGGACGTATCATCCGCGACGAGGTCGGCCGCGGCCGCATTGCGATCGGGCTGGTGGGCGCGCGGAGCACCGTGCTCAAGTTCCTGAAGAACGAAGATGCCCCGCGAATCGTCCTCGCGGACAACATGGATGACGCGGCCGCAGCCATTCTCTCCAAGGAACTGGTGTTCCCGGCGGCCCCGGATCCGGATGTCGAATCGGACGACGCGCTGCTCTCCAACGAGTCCCTCGAGGAGATCCTGGAACTCAGCGACGTGCCCGCGGACGAGGAAGACGCTGAGGTTGCTCTGGACGCCGAGATCGCCGCGCCGGAGGATGGCTCCGCGCGCGACACCCGGACACCCGGGTCCGGGGGCGAAACCCCGGACTCCGCGAAATCCCGTCACGAGAAAGCGGTGCCTGCCGCTGCGCCCGCCCCGCGCGCGCCGGAGGCGGAACGCAAACAGGCGCGCGACGAGGCGCCCGCCGCTGCGCCCGTTGAAGCAGCACCGGCGCCGAAAGTCCTTCAGAAGAAGGTCGTTCAGTACAGCGCCCTCCTCTCGATCAACTCCGATTTCCATCGTTTCCAGGACCGCAAGGGCCTGCTGGACGCGTTCCTGCTCACGGCCATCGCTCAATTCGGCGTCGAGAGTGCCGTGTTCCTCGAGCACAACAGCGGCTACTTCGTTCCCGTCACCATGAAGGGCATCGAGCCGGGCGAGCTCCGCGGCTTCGCCGTTTCGCAGGAACAGCTCAAGATCAAGAGCTGGAAGAAGGAAGTGGAGATCGTAACGGTGGAGAAGTCCCACTTCGGAGACGATGTCAAGGCGCCACTCCTGGCTCTCGGCTGCACGTACGTGGCGCCGTTCATCGTGCACGGGGAGATCCGCGGCATCGTCCTCCTGGGACGGCCCATCAAGAACGAGCTGGATGCCAGCACGTCCGAGTTCCTGAAGATCATGATCAACCAGGCGGCGATCGCGTACGAGAGCATGGCCCGATTCGAAGAGGAGAACGAGCGTACGCTCGGCATCGTGCAAACGCTGATTTCTCTGATCGAGGAGAACACGCTCGCGCGCGGCAACACCAATCTGGTCACGAACTACGTCTACCAGCTTGCAACACGCCTGCATTACCCGGAAGAACACCTCCGGGATCTCATGTACGGAACCGTTCTACGGGACATCGGCATGATCAAGGTGAGCGATCTCATCGTGCGCAGTCCGCGCGAGCTCATGCCGGAGGAATGGGAAATCATCAAGCAGCATCCGTCCGACGGAGCCAGGATGCTCCGCGATATGAAGTTCTCGGAACACGTGGCCGACGTCGTTCTGCATCACCACGAACGGTTCAACGGCGAGGGTTATCCCAACGGCGTCCAGGGCCAGGAAATCCCCCTCGGCGCGCGGATCGTATCGATCGTGGAAAGCTACGCTGCCATGCTCCAGGAGCGCCCCACCCGACCGGCGCTCTCCCGCGAGGAAGCGATGAACACACTCAAGGAGAACTGGGGCATGCGCTACGACCCGGATGCGGTGCGTGGTTTCGTGGGTCTGCTCGAGGAAGAACACCGAACCGGCAAGGCAGCGAATCAGAAGAGATTCACGTTGTTCAAGGTATAGGGGAGAGTCATGACCGCACAGATATTGATCGTCGACGACGATCCCAAGGTTCTCGAGGTGGTCGGGGTGTCGCTCGGGCGTCGCGGCTACGCGGTACAGACCGCAGCCACCGGAAGCGAGGCGCTGGAGAGGGCGGCGGCCAGCCGTCCCGAACTGGTCATCCTGGACCTGGCACTGCCCGACATGCCGGGTATCGAGGTGCTCGGTCGCTTCCGCGACGCCGGCGGTCCGCCGGTTCTGTTCCTGTCCGCGGAGTCCGATCTGGACGCCCGGCTCGCCGCTCTCAACGGAGGCGCGGAGGACTTCCTGGTGAAGCCGGTGTCGTTGCAGGAGCTGCACGCCAAGGTGGAAGGAACGTTGAAGCGCACGGAGCGGGTTCGCTCGCTCGGGGAACGCGCCGAAGTGCTGGAGGCCGAGGTGGCTCTTGGCGCCGAGCGCGTCCAGAAGGAGTTCAAGCGACACCTGCTCTCGATGCGCACGCTGCTGACGATGTCCCACGATCTGAACCGGGCCATGCAGTCGGATGAACTCGTCAAGGTGGCGTCGCTTACGCTGCTGGGCGAACTCAAGATATCGAGCATGGCGCTCTTCGGCGTGGAGCGCGAAAATGCAACCGAGTTCCGCCTGCTCGGTGTGAGGGGGTTTGAAGCGAGGCGCTTCGATGGCCTTGTCATCCCGCGGACGTCGGCGTTCGCCGAACTTCTCGAAGAGGAGCTGCACGCCCAGCGCATCGCGCGCAACCCCGATCAGCGGTGGATCAAGCGCCTCCCCGATCTCCGTCTGGCCATCTTCGAGTACGCCACCCCCATCGTGATCCGCGGCGAGATGAAGGGGATTGTCTTCACGGGCCCGAAACTCTCGGGCCGGGACTACACCGAGTACGAACTCGACCTAATCACCATCATCGCCAACTCGGTCGGCATCGGAATGGAGAACGCGCATCTGCTGACGCAGCTCCAGACGACCTACGTGGCAACGCTGCGCTCGCTGATCTCGATCATCGAGGCCAAGGACCCGTATACCAAGGGACACACCGAGCGCGTGGCTTCCTACTCCATCGCTCTGGCGAACCGCCTGCGTCTCGACGAGGACGATCTCAGGAGGATCATGTTCGCCGCGCTCATGCACGACATCGGCAAGATGGGTGTGCTGGACGAAATCGTGAACAAGCCCGGCGCCCTTACCGAAGAGGAGTGGGAACTCATGCGCCAGCACCCGGTGACCGGATCCGAACTCGTCGAGAAGATGGAGTTCCTCAACGGGACATCGGACATCGTGCGCCACCACCACGAGAGCTGGAATGGCCGCGGGTACCCGGACGGTCTGCGCGGGGACGGCATTCCGCTCGGCGCGAGGATCGTCACCGTGGCGGACAGTTTCGACGCGATGACCACCGACCGCCCTTACCGGAAGGCGCTTTCGGTCGACGAGGCCGTCAGACGTCTGGAAAAGGCGGCCGGCATCCAGTTCGACCCGGAACTCGTACGCGTCTTCGTGCAGTACATCCGGGAGAAGGGGGTCGTGTCCGTTCCGGAGGCTCCCGTCCCGATCGCCAGTTAGCGCCGGGCGCGACTGTCCACCCGGTTTCCCCCCGGGAGGCGTATTGTCCACGCGGACGACACTCTCCGCGTGCGTTCGAGAAGCTGCCTCGTGCACTCATCCTCCCGGTTCCGCGTGCAAGCTGTTGATAGAGCACTACTCACACGGCGTCGATGACGCGCGCGCCGCGCCGGCGCGTTTGTGGCACCCCGCTTGCCCTGGGCTTCCTCATCCATGACTGACCTCGACACGGAGCAGCGGCGGCCGGGTGTGGTCGTGCTGATGCAGGGAAGCGTCGCCGTTGCTCCGTCACGGGTCTCGTGCTGAGAGGGAAGAGGGAGCGGGAGTGCGGGCGGAAACGGGAGGAGCCGTTCGTATTCAGCGGACCCGATTCGATCCGCGTACCAGGCTCTGGCGGTGAGCCGATTCCGAGCGTGTGCAACCAGCCCGCGAGATGGGCGTGCTCACGGAACCCCACTCGGGGCTGACGCCGGCCGCGGTGCGTAGACCTGATCGACGTCCGTCGCTCCCTCTTTTCCTTCCACATCCGGACCGACAGGGAGGGGCGCAAGCACGTATCCGGCTTGTCGTCGATTCGCATCCCATCTATATTCATCCCTTCAGACGGATCATTCCCCATCACGAAGGAACCATCATGACCACCTCGCGCACCGAGGAACCCGGCGTGCTCGTCAGGAAGCTCCCCAACGGCCTCACCGTGATCATCAAGCAGGACCACTCATCACCGATCGTGGCGGTGAACATGTGGTTCGGCGTCGGCTCCGTGCACGAGACCGAAGAGATGAACGGCCTCGCCCATTTCCAGGAGCACATGGTCTTCAAGGGGACGAAGAAGTTCGGCGTCGGTGACATCGGACGCATCGTCAAGTCCGCGGGAGGGAATCTCAACGCCGGAACGAGCTACTCGTACACGATGTACTACGTCGTGCTGCCGTCCGCGCAGTTCGCGACCGCGCTGGAGGTCCAGGCCGACGCGATGATGAACTCCACGTTCGACGCCGAGGAGTTCAAGAAGGAGCGCCTGGTCGTGATCGACGAGGCGCGGATGTACGACGACCGCCCCGAGTCGTTCACGTTCTACCGCACGATGGAACTGGGCTTCGAGAAGCACACCTACCGGCGGCCCATCGCCGGCTACCAGCCCGTGGTCGAGAAGATCACGCGCGACCAGTTGCTTGAGTTCTACAACAACTACTACCGGCCGCGGAACGGGGTCCTCGTGATCGTGGGCGACATCGATCCGGGAGACGCCTTCCGCCGTGTCGAGCAGGTCTACGGTGGCTGGGGGGACGGGGCCGTCATCATCAACGAGCCCCCGCGGGAGCCCGCGCAGGAGGCGTTCCGCTTCAAGGCTTACAGCGGTCCCATGGACCACGGCTACCTCGGCGCCGGTTTCCACGTGCCGAGCATTCTCCACGAGGATTACCCCGCGTTGCAGATGCTCGCGGAGTTGTTGAGTTCCGGGCGCAGTTCACGCCTTTACCGCCACGTTCGCGAGGAGAAGCAGCTCGTCACATCGGTGAGCGCGGACATGCTGGCGGAGAAATGGCCAGGGTTCTTCCTGGTCGCGGCCTCGATGCCGCCGTCGCGCTGGGATTCCGCGTGTGCCGCGATCTTCCACGAGATCGATCGCTTCAAGCACGAGGCCACACCCGAGGACGAACTCGAGAAGACGCGCCGCCAGGTGGAACGCGCGATGTTCAAGGAGCTCGAGACCATGGAGGGGCAGGCGTCCAACATCGGCTACTACCAGCTGCTCGGCGACCACCGTCTGGCCGACCAGCACCGCGAAGCGATCAAGCGTGTCACGGCCGCGCAGGTGATGGCGGTGGCGAGGAAGTACCTCCATCCCGACAACCTCTCGCTCGTCGCGTATCTCCCCGCCGCGGTCGCGGTCCCCGGCCATGCGTTGATCGAGAAGACCGTCCGCGGCGTGCTGTCCGGCGGCGGGGCCGTGAAAACCATTCCGGAGGCCACGGCTGCTGTTGCGGCACCCGAAACAACGGGCCGTCCGCGACCGGCCGCCAGAGGACCGGCGGCGGCCATGACGGGTTTCTCGCTCGACAACGGCGTCCGTGTGCTGCTGAAGCCGCGTCCCAACCTGCCGCTGGTGTCCGTGCTCACGGTGTTCCCGGGGGGTGGGCGCTTCGAACCGGAAGGGAAGTCGGGGCTCGGGATGCTCACGCACCGCATGGTGACGAAGGGGAGTGCTCGCTTTACCGCCGAAGAGA
>CAZPUV010000015.1:0-14933 GCA_964589805.1 uncultured bacterium
CGAGTGGCGTTCAGGACAGTACATCAGCCTCAGGCGGTACGACGGATACCACGGCCAGAAGGCGTACCTGGATCGCATCATCTTCAAGGTGGTCGAAGACGACGCCGTTGCGCTCGCCATGCTCAAGACGGGCGAACTGGACGAGATGCGGGTGACACAGATCCAGTGGGAGAAGCAGACCACGAGCCCTGAATTCGAGGCGCGCTTCAACAAGTACCAGTACTACATCCCTCAGTACAATTACATCTCGTGGAACTGCCGTTCGCCCTGGTTCTCCGACAAGCGCGTCCGCAAGGCGATGACGCTGCTGTTCGATCGGGAGAGCGTCAATACCAAGATCTTCTCAGGATTCGCGCGCCTCGTGAGTGGTCCGTTCTACATCAACTCGTGGGCGTACGACAAGACGGTCAGACCCCACCCGTTCGATCCCCAGACGGCGAGGCGGCTTCTCGACGAGGCGGGCTGGACTGACACCGACGGCGATGGCATCCGCGACAAGGACGGCAGGAAGTTCGAGTTCGAGTTGATGGTCGCCCACGGGAGCAACACCGCCGCCCAGTTCTCACAGCTCCTGCAGGAGGAATGCGGCCGGTCGGGAATTCGAGTGAACATCCGGCAGATCGAAGGCTCGACGTTCTTCGACCGGATCGACAAGGGGAATTTCGACGCCTGCATGCTGGGGTGGTCGCTGGACCTGGATCCCGACGCATACGACACGTTTCATTCCAGCAAAGTTCCTCCGAACGGCCTGAACCACGGCAAGTACGCCAATGCAGCCGTGGACAGCCTTTTCGAACTGGGGCGGGTCGAGTTCAACCAGGAGAAGCGCGCCGCAATCTATCACAAGATCCACCGCATCATGCACGAAGATTCCCCCTACACGTTCGTCAACGCCGTCCCGGAGAAGCGCCCCATCGCCAAACGGATCCACGGCGTCGTGATATCACCGCGTGGGCCCTACGACTTCTGGCCGGGAGCGAACTACTGGTGGGTCGACGACGGAACGAGCCGGGTCGCATCCGACAAATGACAAGATGCTGCAGTACACGCTGAGGCGGCTCCTCTATCTCGTCCCCACGCTGATCGGCATCACGATCGTCACGTTCCTCGTGATCAATCTGGCCCCCGGCGACCCCGTGGAGTTGATCAACCGGGGCGAGATGGACGCACGCATCTCGCCGCAGTCCTATCAGAACATGCTCCACCTCTACGGCCTGGACGATCCCATCCACGTCCGGTACGTGACGTGGATCAAGCGCCTCGCGACCCTCGATTTCGGAACCTCGTTCCTCGATCACCGGCCCGTGCGGGACAAGATCATGGAGCGCCTTCCGGCCACGCTCATTCTGAACATTACATCGCTGATAGCGGCGCTGCTGCTGGCGGTGCCGCTGGGGCTGTATGCGGCGGCGCGGCAGAACTCCCGGTTCGACAAGGTGGGCGGAACCACGCTCTACTTCCTGTACTCGCTGCCCGAGTTCTGGGTGGCCCTCCTGCTCATCATGTTCTTCGGAGTGAAGCTCAGGCTCCTGCCGTTTCATGGCATGGAATCGATGGACGCGCGCGAGCTGGGCCTGCTGGCGTACGGCTGGGATCGCGTTCTGCACATGATCCTGCCGACGATCTGCCTGACGTACGGCTCCCTGGCGTACCTGTCCCGATTCGTGCGGGGCTCTTCGCTCGAGGTGATCCGCCAGGACTACATCCGGACGGCCCGCGCCAAGGGCCTGGACGAGAGGAGCGTCGTCTACCGGCACGTCTTCCGGAACACGATGATACCGCTGCTGACACTGCTCGGGCTCCTGCTGCCCACGCTGATCAGCGGCAGCATCATCCTGGAGTCGATCTTCTCCTGGCCGGGCGTGGGCGACCTCTTCTTCACGTCCGTCCGGGCCCGCGACTACCCGGTCGTGATGGGACTCAGCTTCATCACCGCGATCCTCGTGCTGCTCAGCACGCTCCTGGCCGACCTGCTCTACGCCTGGGCCGACCCGAGGGTGACCTACCAGTGAGCGCCAGCCTCGCAGCGCCGGTTCCGGAAGGAACACCCGCGAAGGGCAGGAGCCCGAGCCCCGGTTTCGCGCGCGTCATCTGGCGGCGTCTCAGGAGCGACCGTTTCTCGATGGCGGGACTGGGCGTGGTCGGCGTGCTCCTCCTGGTGTCGTGGCTGGCGCCCGTGATCGCCAACAACCGGCCCATCGTCATGCGCTGGGAGGACCGGATCATCTTTCCCGCGGTCGCGCAGATGTTCCCCATCCGCTTCTTCGTTCAGTACCCCGAACTGACGAGCGTGGAGTTCGACCGCGTCAAACACGATCCTTCCATAGCCCTGGTGATGCCGCCCGTCCCGTTTTCGCCGATCGCCACCTCACTCGACGCCCGCCTCGCGCGGCCGGACCGGGACCACCTGATGGGTACCGACGAACTCGGCCGCGACGTGCTTGCCCGCATCGTTCACGGGGCCGGAATTTCGCTCAAGGTGGGGATCGTCGCGGTTGGAATCTCGCTCCTGATCGGGCTCTTCGTAGGCGCGCTCGCAGGCTACTACGGCGGACTCGCGGACACGCTGCTTTCCCGGCTGATCGAAATCGTGATCTGTTTTCCCTTCCTGTTCCTCATCCTTGCGGTGATCGCGTTCCTGCCCCCCAGCATCTACAACGTCATGATCGTCATCGGCATCACGCGCTGGACCGACATCGCGCGCTACACGCGCGCGGAGTTCGTGCGCTTGAAGGGCCGCGAATTCACCGAGGCCGCAAAGGCACTGGGCGCGAGCGACCGCAAGATCATCTTCCGTCACATCCTCCCCAATTCGCTTGCGCCCGTGCTGGTGACCGCGACGTTCGGAGTCGCGAATGCCATCCTGATCGAAGCCGCGTTGAGCTTCCTGGGACTCGGAACGCAGCCCCCCACACCCAGCTGGGGTGGTGTCCTCGCGAGCGCGCGCGAGCAGGATTTCGCGTGGTGGCTGACCACCTATCCGGGGCTCGCGATCTTCGTCACCGTTACCGCCTATAATCTCCTCGGCGAGGGCCTGCGCGACGCGAGCGACCCGCGGACCGCGACGACGCCATCCTCCTGACCGGGGCGGGCTGGCAGCGCGGGCAGAAATGCGTTCCGCGCTGCGCCACTTCGATGCGAACGATCCCGGTTCCGCAGCGCGGACACGCTTCGCCGTTCCGTCCGTAGACGGACAGCCTCTGCTGGTAGGCACCGGCGGATCCGTCCGGCCGCCGGTAATCGCGTATCGTGGTCCCGCCGGAGCGAATCGCGCGCCGCAGAACCACGCGTGCCGCTCTCAGAACCCGCGCCGCGCTGCTCGACACCGAGTCGCCGGAGGTTTCCGGGTGGATCCCCGCGCGGAACAGCAACTCGTCCACGTAGATGTTGCCGAGCCCCGACACGATGCGCTGGTCGAGCAGCAGCGCCTTCACCGGCGCCCGCCGTCCCGACAGCGCCCGGCGAAGTTCCGCTGGTTTCAGCCGGAACGGATCCGGACCGATCTTCAGCGAAGCGGCCACGTCCCCCGGCGAGCCGACGAACAGGTAGCCGAAGCGTCTCGGGTCGACGTAGCGCAGTTCGGTTCCGTCGTCGAAAGCAACGCGCGCGTGAAGATGCTTTTCGCGCGGACACCGGGAAGGTGCGGCGATCCACAGCAGGCGCCCGGTCATTCCCAGATGGACCACCAGGCAGACCTCCCCACCACCGGTCTCCGCGCGTATCAGGATGGCCTTGCCTGTCCGCTCCACACCGGAGACAGTGGCGCCGGCGAGCGTCGAGACACGCCGGCTCCCGCGGCGATAGAGGTCGGACGCGGTGAGCCGCGCGCTCGCCACGCGACGGCCCGCGAGAACCGGCGCGAGTCCGCGCACGACCGTCTCTACTTCGGGAAGTTCGGGCATCGTTGATCTGGCCGGAAGCCGCGTCACACAAGCCGTGACACGGGCGCCCGGTTCCGGTTAGAATACCGGTTCGGGGGCCAGCCTGCCAGTGGGCCCGCGGCCGCAATGACCAGATCGATCAAGCAGATACTCTTCGACGAGGTGCTTCCGCGCGTGTCGAAACCCGGCCAGTACGCGGGTGGCGAACGGAACATCGTCGTCAAGGACCACGCCTCCGTGGACCTCAAGGTCGCGCTCGCGTTTCCCGATACGTACGCGATCGGGATGTCCCACCTGGGCCTGCGCATCCTCTACTCGATCATCAACGAGCGCGAGGACGCCTGCGCGGAGCGCGTGTTCGCCCCCTGGATCGACATGGAGGACGAACTCCGCCGGCGCGAGCTCCCGCTCGTCACGCTGGAGACCTTCACGCCGCTGGATCGATTCGACGTGATCGGCTTCTCGATGCAGTACGAGCTGGGATTCACGAACCTGCTCAACATGCTGGAGCTCGCGCGCGTACCGGCGCTGACGGAGGACCGCAGTATCGGAGACCCGGTGATCCTGGGCGGCGGCTCGATCACGCTGGCCATGGAGCCGGTGGCGCCGTTCTTCGACGCCATTCTGGTCGGCGACGCAGAGGACGTCATCCACCGGACCCTGGACGCGATCAAGGCCTGGCGCCGGAGCGGACGGCCCCGCGCCGAACTGCACCGCGCGCTGTGCACGATCCCCGGCATGTACGTGCCGTCCCTGTACGAGGTCGACTACCACGCGGACGGAACCATCGCGGAGATCCGCAACCTCCCGCCCGCGCCGGCCAGCATCCCGAAGACCACGGTGTGGGACCTCGAGAACGCGCCGTTCCCGGTCCGTACCGTGATCCCCAACGTCGAGGTGATCCACGACCGGATCAACATCGAGATCATGCGCGGCTGTCCCAACCAGTGCCGTTTCTGCCAGGCCGTACAGCACTACCGTCCGCTCAAGATGCGGACCATCGACACCGTGCTCGCGCTGGCGGAAGCGTCCTACCGCGAGACCGGCTACGACGAGATCAGCCTCACCAGCCTGTCGACGGCGGACTATCCGGGCATCGTGGAGCTGCTCGGAGCGATCTCGGAACGCTTCCGTTCGCGGCGCGTCAATGTCTCGCTGCCGTCGCTCCGAGTGGGCCCGGAGCTCAAGAAACTCCCCGGATTGACGAGCACGGTGCGCAAGGCGGGGCTCACCATGGCGCCGGAGGTGGCCACCGACCGCCTGCGCGAGGTCATCCGCAAGCCCATCCGGAACGAGGACCTGATGGCCGGATGCGCGGCCGCCTTCGAGGCGGGCTACCGGCTGGTGAAGTTCTACTTCCTGATCGGCGCGCCGACCGAGCGCGACGAAGACCTGCGCGGCATCGTCGATCTCGCGAACGAGGCGAGTTCGCTGCGGAAGCGGATGTCCGGCCAGCGGGCCCAGGTGAATTGTGCGATCTCGTCGCATATCCCCAAGCCGCACACGCCGTTTCAATGGGAGGAGATGAATACGCGCGACGAGTTGCGCGCCAAGCAGCGCTACATCCGGTCCTGCAACCGCTCGTCGCACATCCAGCTCAAGTTCCACGACGTCGACGTGAGCTACCTCGAAGCCGTGTTCTCGCGCGGCGACCGCCGCCTGGCCGCAACGCTGCTGAAGGCGCGCGAGGCCGGTCTGCGCATGGACGCGTGGTCGGAGTGTTTCGACATGCGTCGCTGGGATGAGATCTTCGTCGACGCCGGCGTCGATCCGGACTGGTACGCGCTGCGTGCGCGTTCCACCGACGAAATCCTCCCCTGGGACATGATCGGTCTCAAGATCCCGACCTCCCACCTGGTCAAGGAGCACGGCCGCGCGCACGCCATCGCGTGACGCTGATATCGCTCGAACTGGAATTCTGGAAGAAGAAAAGGGAGGCGCCCACGCGCCTCCCTTTCTCGTTGTCCGGTCCTGAATCCGGAATCAACCTGCCGCGCCTACTTCACGCGCTTGCAGGTCATCTCCATCGACTTGAATTCCTTGCCGTCCGGGCCCGGTCCCCACATCTCCATCACGATCGTATTCTCGTCCGGCATCCGGGTCAGGCTCCTCATCGTCACCATCTTGCCCGTCATCGGATCCGGGCTCTCTCCCGACATCGCCCAGCCGTCCTTGCTGCACTGGCCGTGCGACACCATGATGCCGGTGCTCATGTTGTCCATCCAGGTGGACACGTACTGCTTGCCCAGGTTGTCGTAGCCGAGCGTTCCGACACCCTCGAACGGCATCTCGTTGAACACTCCGGTGTACTTCTCCTGCAGGTAGCGGCCACCCAGCAGGAGTTCGGCACTGCGCTTGCCGGTCATTTCCATCGGCGGCGCCGACGGATCCATCCACATCTTCATCGTGTAGTCGAAGTTCCCCGTGAGCTTCTTGATGTGCGCGTGGTGCTCACCCAGCGCCCCCGCGGCCATCATGGCCTGCTGCGCGGCCGGGTCCATGGTCATCCCGGCCTTCTTCTCGTCTCCCGCGATCGCGGCCGTCGTGATCGCGAAGATGCCCGCACAGGCGAGCGTGCTGCAAATCCAGCGTTTCATGGTTCCACCTTCCCTGGAAAGAACGAACAGTACGGATATGGCCCGGCGTCGCGGCTGGTGCTCGAATGATCGGGAATGAAGGCCTCGCGCGAGAATACCGGAAGTTCCGTACTCTATCACAGACGGGCGGGCCGGGCAAGTGACCGCCGGGCGCTGATGCACCGGCCGCTCGTCATGTGCTAACCTCGCCATGAGATGAGCCGACGTGCCAGACAGTCGCGCTCGCACGACGCGGGTGGCCGGGAAAGCACGACCGCGGGACTGGCGGGGGTCCTGGTCGTCGGGGCGGCATGGGCCGGTGTCCCGTGGTCTCTTCCCCTCGTGGCGGCCCTGCCCCTCGTCGTTGCGCGGAGGCGAGGCGCGCCCTGGAAGTGGGCGGTCTCCGTTCTCGCCGTATCCACCATCACGATCGGGATCGTGGGCGAGCGTGCCGCCGGCACGGTTCCCTTCGCCGATTCCATCCGGGCGGGCGTCGATGCATGGCTCGACGGAGAGGCGGGCGCGATGCCGGGGCCGGCATGGCTGGCCGCATGGCTGGCAGCCTTTCTGCTGGCACTGCGCTTCGGACGGGGAGTGCTCGTGTGGCCGGTCCTGGCGACGGTTCTCTGCGGAGCGGCGTTGCTCGCCGTGAGCGTCTACGCGCGCGCCTTCAACCTGATCGAAGCCGTCCCCGTAGCGTACCCGCCGTGGGTGCTCGCCATGATCGCGGGGATGATCTCGCTCATGTCGGCGCGCAGTGGCACGGACACACCACCGCGGAGAAGCCGCTTCGTGACGACGGGCGCGGCGCTCGTCGCGCTGGCGTTCTTGCTCCGCCTGGCGCTCGCGCCGGTGTACCAGAATCTCGTGAGCGCCGTTACGCGCGGCTGAGCGTCAGCAGCGCGAATACCCGCACACGCGGCACACCGCACACCCGCCCTCGAACTCGAGAACGTTCGCGCACGCCGGGCAGTTCCCCGCCAGGCGCTCCGCCCGGTCCAGTTCGGGTGCTGCGGAGGAAAGCGTCGGCGACAGATCGACGACGTTCTCCAGAGCCTGCCCGATCGCGTCCGCGCACGACAGCACCTTGTTTCCCCGGTTCCATGACGTATACGGGCAGCGTACGCCGCGCCGCTGGCGCGCGCCGGCGCGCGGCTCGACCCCCGACCGCAGCGAGAGCGAGACGAGGCGACCGATGGCTTCCGTCTGCGACGCCGCACACCCGCCCGTCTTTCCAATCTGGGCGAACAGCTCGAAGGGGCCTTCGGCCGTCTCGTTGATCGTGACGTACAGATTCCCGCACCCGGTTTCCATCCGGTTGGTACGGCCGGAAACGCTCTCCGGCCGCGGGCGGGGCGCCCGCCGTTCCCCGGGCGCGGGCCCGGGAGCGCCAGTGCTCAACACCTGCAACTCGCGGCTGCCGTCCCGGTAGATGGTCACCCCTTTGCACCCCATCTCGTAGGCCTGGCGGTACGTCTGTTCGACGTCCTCGCGGGTTCTGTCGCGGGCAAGATTCACCGTCTTCGAAACCGCGTTCTCCGTGTGTTTCTGGAACGCAGCCTGGATGCGCACATGCCCTTCCGGAGACACCTCGTGCGCCGTCCGGAAGAGGTTGCGCCATCGCGGCGGGACTTCTTCCATGTCGTGCAGGTGACCCTCGCGGGCGATGCGCGCCGCGAGCGCTTCGGAGTAGAACTCCTCCTGGCGCGCCACCTTCTCGAAGAGCGGATTGACGTCCACGAGTTCGGCCCCGTCGAGGATGCGGCGTTTGAAAGCCACTCCAAAGAGCGGCTCCACGCCGCTCGCGACCCCGGCGATGATGCTGATCGACCCGGTCGGGGCGATGGTGGTTACGGTGGCGTTGCGCCGCTGTTCCTCACCGCGCTCCGCAAACACGCTCTTCGGGAAATTGGGGAACGCGCCGCGTTCGCGCGCCAGCGCCCGCGATGCTTCGATGGCCGCATCGTTGATGCACTCCATGATGTCCTCGGCGATGGCCTCGGCTTCCGGCGACTCGTAGGCAATCCCCAGATGGATGAGCAGGTCGGCGAATCCCATGACGCCGAGTCCGATCTTCCGGTTCGCCCGCGTCAACTCCTCGATCTCGGGAAGCGGATAACAGTTCATGTCGATCACGTCGTCGAGGAAGCGGACGGCGACGGCCACCACTTCGCGCAACCGCTTGAAATCGACCTCCGCGTTCCCCAGTTCGCCGCGCACGAACCGCGCCAGGTTGATCGAGCCCAGATTGCACGACTCGTAGGGGAGCAGCGGCTGCTCTCCGCAGGGGTTGGTGCTTTCGATGGGGCCAACCGCCGGGGTCGGGTTCTCGGCATTGATGCGGTCGATGAAGATCACGCCGGGTTCCCCGTTGAGCCACGCCCGATCGACGATCCGGCGGAACACTTCGCCGGCGGGCAGCGACGCCGCAACCTCGCCGGTACGCGGATTGATGAGTTCGTAGTCCTCACCCCGCACGACGGCATCCATGAAACGGTCGGTGGCAGCCACCGAGATGTTGAAGTTGTTCAGCCGGTCGGTGCTGGTCTTGGCGTCGATGAAATCAAGGATGTCGGGATGATCCACGCGCAGCATCGCCATGTTTGCGCCGCGACGGCGCCCACCCTGCCGGACCGTCTCCGTGGCTGCATCGAACACGCCCATGAAGGACACCGGACCGCTGGAGACACCCTGCGTGCTCTGAACCGTGTCGTTGCGCGGCCGCAGTCTCGAAAACGAGAAGCCGGTTCCACCGCCGCTCTTGTGGATCAGGGCGGTATGCTTGATCGAATCGAAGATGGCGTCCATTGAATCCTCGACCGGAAGAACGAAGCAGGCCGAAAGCTGCTGAATGTCCGTCCCCGCGTTCATCAGCGTCGGCGAGTTGGGCAGGAAGTCGAGGGACACCATGGCCCGGTAGAACACGTCGCGCCAGTACTGGCACTCGTCCTCGTGGGCTCCGTACCGTGTCTCCGCCTCCGCGATGTTCGCCGCGACGCGCCTGAACATCTCGTCCGGGGTCTCCACCACCTGACCGGACTCGTCCTTGCGCAGGTAGCGGCTTTCGAGCACTCGCAACGCGTTCGGGCTGAGGACGGGAGAATCGATGACCGTGATCATGCTGCGCTCCTTCGGGCATGTCGGGGAACGGAAAGGAAGAATGCAAAACGCGGCCCGATTCCTATATTGAGAGCGCTTTATCTTCTATGTCAATCACGAAAACCGCATCCGGAACTGCTCGCCGTTATTTCACTTGGGTTCGCCCGCCCGGACCCGGGGGGGCGGTCCGGACGGTCCTTCCGGGGGCCAGGAGGCCTCCCGGCGGCTGTCCTGATTCTTGCTAATACCCTGCCGCGGGCCAGGCCCGCACAAGACCATGCTGCACCTTCGGATCATATCGGGAAACGCCCGGGGACGGTTCGTGCCCCTCGCGCCCTCCAATCTGCCCCTGACGATCGGGCGCGACCCGGAGAACTCGCTCGTCCTCGATCACACGGCGATCTCCCGCTTCCACTGCCGGATCACCAGCGAGAACGGGCAGTATTTCGTCCACGATCTCGGCAGCACCAACGGCACCCATCTCAACGGGCGGCGCGTGGAAAGCGCTTCACTGAACCCGGGGGACGAGTTGATGGTGGCCGCGATCGGAATGGTCGTGGAAGCAACGCACTCGTCCATCCTGGACCCGCAGCCGCCGCTCAACATCACGGTCTCCATCGACGCGAAATCGAGCAAGCCGTCGGTCACGCTGTCCAATCCGGACGAGTCGGGCGGCGCGAAGGACTTCATCGCCGGGCTGGGCTCCGATCCGGAAAGTGCCCAGCGGGCGTTGCAGGTTCTCTACAACGCCGACGGTGCGTGCCGGAACATCGAGGATCTTCAGTTGTTGCTCGACAATCTGCTGGGGATCATCATGGAGAGCGTGCCCGCATCGCGCGGATACATCCTCCTGATTCGGCGGGACACGGGGGCCCTGGTGCCCTATGCGCGCCGCCCGGTCGGGCTGGAAGGGGACGACGCGGAGATCGTCGTCAGCCAGACGATCCTGCAGACCGCCGTTCGTCACAGGACTTCCATCATCTCGAGCGACGCGCTCGTCGACGAACGCTTCATTCACTCGCGGAGCATCGCCGGAATGGACGTTCGCAGCGCCATGTGCGCGCCGCTCGTGAGCCGCAATTCGGTTCTGGGCATCGTATACGTCGACTCCCACAAGGCGAACGCGTTCTCACGCAGCGACCTCGCGCTCTTCTCGGCACTCGCGCTCAAGGTGGCCAACGCAGTCGACAACGCGCGGCTGTACGAGGATCTGCGCGGACTCTTCTACAACACGGTCGAGACCCTCGTCCGGACCATCCAGGCCAAGGATCGGTACACGGCGGGACACTCGACGCGGGTCAGCCGGTACGCGCTCATGATCGCCGACCGTCTCGGCCTGTCGACGAAGGACAAGCACCATCTGTATCTGGCGGCGATGCTCCACGACATCGGAAAGATCGGGATTCCGGACGAACTTCTCAACCGTCCCGGGAAGCTGTCGCCGGAGGAGATGGAACGCGTGCAGAGCCACGTCCAGATGGGCGCCTCGATGATCGAGACGCTGGGAGAGATGCACCCGATCGTGCCCCTGATCCGGCACCACCACGAGTGCTACGACGGTTCGGGTTATCCGGACGGGTTGAAGGGCGAGCAGATCCCGCTCATCTGCCGGATCATCGCGGTCGCCGACATGTACGACGCGATGACGTCGGATCGCCCGTATCGCAAGCGCCGTACGCACCGGATCGCGGTGGACGAGATCATCTCGACCAGCGGCACCAAGATCGACCCGCGTGTGGCCGAGGTCTTCCTCGCCGTCCTCAAGGACATCATCCCGACGGAGAACAGCAAACCGCCCGTCACCGAGATCCCTAGCGAAGCTCCATCTCACTGATCGCCACGGACTCGTCCGATCCACCTTCGATCTCGACGCGGATCAGAGACGCATCCCGCACCGCCGGATCGAGCTGGAAACTCTGCCTGTTGCCGGTGTCGGCGAGGTCGACGGTCTGAACCCGGTCTCCATCCGCGTACACCGTCAACTTCCGCGGCCGGCCTTCGTTCGCGAGCTGCACGTCCAGCCGGCCCTCCGGGGTGCCGAGCGGGCTGGGAATCTCGATGAACGCCCCCGATTTCGACGACCGCCATGCGGTGGTCGAATCTCCGTCGAAACACTTCCACAGATCCTCCGGGGCCGACGACGGACCGTTCAACGCGGCGACGGCGCTGCGATTCTTCCCCAGGAGCCAGAACGACTCGCCCTGGATCATGTCGAGCTTCCGTTCCCCCGCGTATATCCTGGCGTCCCAGAGGCCGTCGCGGTTCATCTCCATGAACGACACCGAATCGGGCGCTCCGTCGGTGAAGTACCAGTGCCAGAAGATGCTCTCTTCGGTTCCTTCGACGGGACGCACGACGTAGAGTACGCCGCCCCGCTTCCCGTCCTGCGCGCGGTAGACGACCGCGGAGGCCACGGTGCCCGGGCGCTGTGCGGGCGCGCGCCGGTTCTGGACGACGCTGTACCCCTTCGCCTCGAGCATGGAAGCAACCGCAGCGCTCCCGGCCGGCGGCGCGTCTGCGGGTTTCCCGGCACCACCGGTCGCCTTCCTGTCGTCCGGCGACTTGCCGCACGCGAGAACGAAAAGCAACAGACAGGGAACGAACCGTCTTGCGAATCTCATCGATGTCACCTTGCGGAAGGAATGAAGCAAAACCGACGGGCGGATGCGATGTCCGGCCGAACTTCGGTGGCGATTCTGCGGTATTCGAATCGCCGCTGTCAAGAGCGGCGCGGAAACCCCGCGGCGCGCGGTCGGGCGACTGCGGAAGCCCGCCCGCTACGTGCTGTAGAGCGCCGTGAGAACGTTGGCCATGAAGTTCTTGCCGTTGTCGGTGAAGCCCTTCGGATCGGCCGCGAAGCCCCAGAAGAAGTAGCGCCGTCCCGCAACCAGCGTTTCGACGAAGACCCAGTTGGCGCTGCCCACTCCCGTCGACGCGTGCCTGGTCGTCCCGGGCGGGTTCTCAAGAGCGAGTTCGCGCTCCTTGCTGGAGCACACGTCGAGCCAGCCCCCGAGGGGCGCCGACGGGCTTATCACCGAGTGTGGCGTCTGGAAGATCGACCGGCTGGTGTTCGGCACATAGCACGAGGTCTCCGTGCCGACCGTTACCGGAACGCGAAAGGAGGGGAAGGCGAGCGAGAGGAACGCGAGTCCGCCGTCGCCCATCGCGAGCACGTTGGCGCCGCTCGTGGTGATCGCGGTCGCGCGCGCCGGAATTCCGTCGCCCCAGTTGGACAGGTCCGTACCCGTGTCGTTTGCGACGACGATGACGTCGAACACGCTCATGTCCCGCGTGTCGAGTTCGGGAAGCGTTATCATCGCGACGAAGTTCCATTCCACGTCGTTGGCGTGATTCCAGAGCAATTCCCCGAATGACGCCAGGTATTCCCCGTTCCTGGTCACATAGGCGAACCGCAGCGCGAGCAGGGCGTTCGCGGAAACGTCGCTGCCCAGCTTGTTGGTCACGGAAACGTAGTTGGTCTTTGCGGCACGCGGCATGAGCACCACGAGTTCGTCCCACGAGGCGGAAACGATCCTCATCGAGTCCGCGCCGATGGTGACCTTCACATCGGGGTAGTCGAGGTTCTCGCCGCGGATCGTCACCGGGTCGCCGGGAATGACGCCGGGCGCGCTGAAACCCGTGATGGACACGGAGCCCGCCCCACCCATGACGTACGCGAGCTCCGGACCCGCGAAGGTGCCGATCGCGAACGGTGTCCTCGGCGCGACCCGGAAGTAGTGCGTCCCGGTGCCGAGGTGCGCGCTGGTCACGGTGTCGGAGAGTGCGGCCTGCCACTCGATGGTCGAGAAGTCCATGGTGCGGCTGGCCTGCACGACGTACGTCCTCGCGCCCGCCACCGACGACCACGCGAGCGAGAACGCCGCCCCCTCATTCACGATGTCGGGGGTCGCGGAGAACCCCGACAGGAGGAACGGATAGGCGTCCACCGTGACGGTGGTGCGCTTGCCCGCCGCGACGTCGACGTCCTCGTCCACGCCGTGGTATGTCATGACGCCGCCGGAAAACAGCTCGACGCTGACGCGCTTGTTGAGTTCCGCGATACACGGGATGCTGAGTTCCACCGGGTCCGCCGCCACGGGCGCCCCTGCACGGGCTTCCTGCGCGAGCGGTGACCCCGCGCGGAACACGCGCACCGCGACCGAGTCGAACGAAGCCACGACGCTCGAGGCGGGCGCGTCGCCGCCGCCCGCGGCGGATTCCTCCGCCGGAGGCACGAAGCGCACCACGATGCCGCCGGCCGGTCCTTCCGGCGCGTTCGGCGACGAACAGGACAGCGCGTACATCACCGGGCCCGCGAGAAGCAGCAGGAGTCGCGTGCGGAACTTCACTGGACCCTCACCCCCACCACCACGGTGCCCTCGGCGGGCGCCGGCGCGGGTTCTTCGTCGCCCGAGGCGGCCGCGCCCGCGATGAGGAGCAACGATGCCGCCCCGGCGTAGAACCACCACTTCTTGTAGATCGGCTTCCCCTCCCTGACCGCAGCCAGGGGCGGATCCGCCTCGCCCGCGTCGGCCGACGGATCGCCAGCCGGCACGTTTCTGATCGTGAGTGCGGTGTACTCGGACCGGGCCTCGGCACAGGCGTTCACCACCTCGAGTTTGAACACCGTGGGGTCGGGACCCGGGTAGGACGGGTCGGACTTGATCAACTGCGAGAAGACCTCTTTGCCCATCACCGGCGCGCCACCCAGCACGTAGGACGCCGCGAGGAACTCCCGCGCGCGCGTGCGCTCCGGTTCGGTCACGTCGACGCGGGCAAGGAACGTCTGCAGCGTCTCGATGGCCTGCTGGTACTTCCCGCGGAAGTAGTACCGGAACTCGATCTGCTTGAGGTCTTCGGCCGGGGCTCCCGCGAACGACGGATACGCCACCGAGAGGTTGAACACCATCATCGACACGAGAGTAATTACGCTTGTCGTCCTGCGCATGTCCCCCTCTTTCCGATCCTCATGGTTCGATGGTCGCCACCGGTTCGCCGCCCGTCTCGTACTCGATGACGGTCTCGCGGCCCGGCAGAATGGTCACGCTGATCTCTCGCGGTTCGGAGTCTCCGCTCATGCGGCACGCCGCGCGGTACTTCCCCGCCGGCATCGAGACGCCCTCGAACGGGGGCTGCTTGATGAACGGCTTCCCGTCGACCCGGAACTCGCCGACGCCGCCGAGGAAGAACACCGACAGCGTGCCCCTGCCCGCGGGCTCCGCCGGGCGGGACGCGCCTCCGGCACGGGGCTCGCTCGCCGCATTCCCGGTCCTGGCGACGCTCGCCGCCTGCGGGACGGGCTCCACGGCGCCGGTCGGTGCCGCCGCCGCAGCTGGCGGCCCGGTCACCGGTGCGCTCGATCCCGTCCTGACGACCG
>CAZPUV010000015.1:14943-18726 GCA_964589805.1 uncultured bacterium
CGGGCTCCCGGCCGGAACCCCGGGCCCCTGGCCGGCCGCGTGCTGATCGCCGCCACGCGCGGGGGCGGTGGTGGTGGAATCGATCGCCACCGATTCGACCACGTCGTCCATTCCGGTCAGCAAGGGCGAGTCGATCACAGCGGCCTTCGTCGGGGCGTTCCGGTTGCCCGCGACCGGGGACGCGTCTCCCGGACCGCGCGTGCCCCACAGAATCGCCGACGCCAGCGCCGCCGCGCCCGCGATCCCCGCGCCGTACATCCAGCGCGTGAACCGGCCGCGCGGCCGGCGGTGTGGCCGCATCCGCGCCGTCTCTTCTCCGCCATGGGCCCCGCCCGTGGCGGGCGCATCGATGGTCACCGTCTGGTTCTTGTCGCCGATCTGGCTCCGGATCCGCTCCAGGTTGCGGCGTGCTCGCTCGTTGGTTGGATCGATGAACAGGATGCGCCGGAACTCGAGCATCGCTTCGTCCAGCTGATCGCTGCCCTTCTGCAGGTAGAACGTGCCGCGGGACAGGCACTGAGCGATCGCCTGTTCGTTGTTCCGGGCTTCATACGAGTTCGGATCGCGGATGTACGCCGCGAGCCGGCGTCGTTCACGCGCAATCCTGCTCTTCTCCATGGCCGCCTCGAGATCAGGAATGAGCGCGCCGGCATTCGCGTAGCGTTCGTCTTCGCTCTTCTCGAGCATGCGAGCGATCACCCGTTCGAACTCCGGTTCGATCAGCGGGTTGATGTTCGCCACCGCGGGCGGATCGGCGGTCTGGATCTTCTCCAGCACTTCGGAGTAGGTCTTGCCGTCGAAGGGCTTGCGGCGTGACAGCAGTTCGTAGGCGACCACGCCGAGCGAGAAGACGTCGCTCGCGGGCCCGACCGGGCTGCCGGCCGCCTGCTCGGGCGACATGTAGGCGGGCGTCCCGATGACTTTCCCGTGCTGCGTGATCATCGTCATCGAGTCGGTCTTCTTCGCGAGACCGAAGTCCGCGATCTTGATCCCACCCTGACTGGTGTAGATGATGTTGCCGGGCTTGATGTCGCGATGGACGATGTCCTGCGCGTGCGCCGCCTCGAGGCCGTAGGCAACTTCGAGGATGATCTGCGCGGCGACGTCGAGAGGAATGCCGGCGCGGGCGGTCATCAACTCCGCGAGTGTCTGACCGTCGTAGTACTCCATGACGATGTAGCACGACCCGTCGCACTCGCCGAAGTCGATCACGTTGACGATGTTGTCGTGCTGGATGCTGGCCGCGGCCTTCGCCTCGCGCTGGAAGCGGTCCGTGAAGCTCGCGTCGGTGGCGAGGTAGGGGAAGAGGATCTTGATCGCGACGGTCTTGTCGATCGACGTCTTGCGCGCCTTGTACACGGCGGCCATTCCGCCGATGCCGATCTGCTCCAGCGAATCGTAACCCTCTATCGCGACGTGTATTGCCATTTGCAAGTCTTCCCCGAAGTTGCCGTGCCGGCGCCGCGGAGAGAATGTTTATCTTATTCTCACACAATAAGTTAAGGGAGCTGGCGGCGTCCCCGGAAGCAACAGCAATTTCCAAGCCACCGGCGGAGCGCCAGCGGGCGGGTGGGTGCCACCAACCGCCACCGGCCGCTCCGAAGCCGGCACGGGGGCGCGGGGGCGGGTGTGCATTTCGGGTTGTGGCACCGGCGGGGCGTTGCTATAACGGTGCAGCGCCAGCAACGGCGTCATTCCCCGAATCCGAAGAGAGGAGCCCATGAACCGCACATCCGTCTGCATCCTGGCCGCGCTGGTGGTCGCCGCGTCTTCCGCCACCCCGCGCGCCCAGGTGTTCCACTCGTTTTCAGGACCACTCCCGGTTTCGGACGCTTCACCGGCGCTCGGTCTCGTCGCCGGTTTCGGCGACGACCTCTTCCGCCTCGGCGGACTCCTGCGTGTGAACGTCTCGCCCGTGTCCGATCTCGGTTTCGAGCTCGTCTACGACGACATCGAGGCCGGCCGGGATGACCTGGGGATGGTCGGGGGCGGCGCCGATTTCCGCTACCGGATCGTCGCGGTGAGCGAGGAAACACCCGTCGACGTGGCGCTTCAGGGGGGCGGCGGTTTCCTCACGCGCTCCGAGTTCACGCTGATCCGGATTCCGCTCGGAGCGGTCGCGAGCCGCTCCTTTCCGCTGGAGGGAAGCCGGGAGATCGTCCCCTACGCGGGCGCGTTCCTCATCTTCAGCTTCCTGAGCCCCGACGGCGGCGACACCGACAGCGACGTGGACGTCGAGATCCGGCTGGGCGCCAGCGCGGAAATCGTCGATCGCGCCGCGGTGTTCTCCGCGCTGCACGTGGGCAACGGAACCATGTTCTTCCTGGGATTCAGCGCCAGTCTGTAGCGGGAGGTTCCGCGGGACGGAGGGTTCCCGCCGGCGCGTTCGTCTGCTTCAGACCGAGCGGACGGCGATCACCTGCACGGTGATGTTGTCCCGTCCACCCTGTTCGTTGGCCATCTTGACCAGACGCGTGCAGGCTTCCGCGGGCGGATGCGTGGACACCACGGTCTGTATTTCCCCATCGGAGAGATACGTCGTCAATCCGTCCGAGCAGAGCAGGAAGAGATCACCGGCCTCGATCGGGACGGGCGCGTCCAGAGTGTCCGCCACCGTGTCTTCCTGTGCGCCGAGCGAGCGCGTGATGACGTTGCGCTTGGGGTGGTGGCGTGCGTCCTCATCGCTGAGGATGCCCGAGCGCACCATCTCACCCACGATCGAGTGGTCATCGGTGATCTGCGTGATCGACCCGTTGCGGATCAGATACCCGCGTGAGTCGCCGACGTGGGCGATGTAGGCGTTTCTGTCGTGGATGGCGAGCGCGGTGCAGGTTGTCCCCATGCCGAAAAGCGCTGAATCCGCGACGGCCTCCGCGATGATCGTCTTGTTGGCTTCGCGAAATGCAAAGGCGAGCACCCGCGACCGGTCCGGTTCGTCGTTGGCGGTGTAGAAGGCCAGGGTCGTGCGGACGGCGATCTGGCTGGCGATCTCCCCGCCCCGGTGCCCGCCCATGCCGTCGGCCACCACGAACACCGCCCCCTTTTCGGCCAGCTCCTCGGCCGTCTCGGGGACGAAGTTTCCATGGGCGTCCTCGTTGTTGAGGCGAACTCTGCCCCGGTCGCTGAGCGATGCAAATTCGAGCTTCAACATTGTTTCGGTTGCCCCGGAAGGCCCTTCAGGCTATCGGAACCCGCCCGCCTCGTCAACGAGTTCGCCCACGGCCCTGCCCGTTGCTTAAATGGTGCCAGCAGGAGGCATTTTGGCACGGTTTACGCACAATCGAGCCGCCGGCCCTGCGCCGGGGTGGGCCGCTCCGACCGGAAAGGACCCCCTGCGGCGGTGCCGCAATGAAAGTGAGCCGTTTCGATGACGAAGACGCAGAATCATGACGCCCGTCCCATCGACGACCGCCTTGCGGAATACCGCGCTCTACTGGCGCAGTTCGAGACGATGCGCAATCGTGTGCGCCGCACCGAGGAGGAAAGACAGTCGGTGCCCCGGCGCGTCTACGAGAAAGTCCGCGCCGAATACGACCGTGAACTGGACGCGCTCCGGGCCCGGATGTCGCCGTTGCGCGACGATCTCGATCGCGCGCGGGACGAGTACGAGGGACCGCTCAAGGAAGCGAACGAAGCGCGGGAGGCGGGGGAGGAGGAGATGGCGGAACTCGTCTTCCGGCATCGTGTCGGCGAGTTCACCGACGAGGTCATGAACGAACGGCGCGCGGAGATCGACGAACGGATCGGCACCGTGCGCGCGCGCATCGCCGCAATCCGCGAAAC
>CAZPUV010000016.1:0-16438 GCA_964589805.1 uncultured bacterium
GCCTGCAAGTTCCACGCCCCCTTTGCGAAACGACGCGTCCCGGACAGGGAGCGGAGGGGAGCATCGCGCCGCGTCGTTTCGCAAAGGGGGCGTGGAACTTGCAGGCTGCCGATTGCGCGTCGCCGTCCCGCGGTCGCGCACCGGAGCAGCCTGATGTACTTCTTCTACTACATTCCCGTCGGTGTCGACGCGGAGCGCCGGGGCTTCCCGGTGCTGACGGTGGCCTTCAGCGCGGCGTGCATGGCCGCGTTCGTGCTCAACCGCTACTTCGCTGCGGCGGTCGATCTGGATTTCCGGAACTACGTCTACTACCCCGGTTTCTCCGGCGTCGCATCGGCCTTTGCGGCCGCGTTCCTCCATCTGGACTACATCCACATCGCGAGCAACCTGATCTACCTCGTCCTGTTCGGGCGTTATCTCGAGGACCGGACCGGCCCGATCGTGTTCGCCGGCGTGTTCGTGGGAGCGGCGATCCTCGGCAACCTGGCACAGGGCTGGTTCAACCTCCACGTGCTCCACACCAGCGCGGGCATCATCGGCGCCTCGGGCGCCGTGTCCGGTGTGCTGGGGGCTTTTCTCGTGCGGCTGCGGCACCAGCGCGTGAAGATCGCGTACTGGGTGTTTGCTCCGCTGATGGCGACGAACCGCGCGGGAACCACGGAACTCCATGTCTTCTTCGCCGTCGCGCTGTGGGTGCTGATCCAGGTGGTTCGAAGCCTCGTGCAGGTGTCGGGCGGACCCGCGGACGTCGCCTACGTGACCCACCTCGGCGGTTTCACCGTGGGAATCCTGATCACGGTGGCGGCCGGTGGCTGGCGCGCCGGCCGCGTCGACGGACACCTGGTGAAGGCGCGGCGCTACCTGCGACGCGGCGAATTCTTCGGGGCGCAGGACGAACTCGCGCACTATGTCGCCGCGCGGCCGGACGATGGAGAAGCGCACGCGGCGCTGGCTCGCACCCAGGTGCAGTGCGGCGACCACGAGGGCGCGCGTGCCAGCTACGCGGAAGCCTGCGTGTGTCACCTGGGCGCCGGCAGGCGCGGGGACGCAGAGAGCGTCTACCAGGAAGCCACCCGCGCGTTCGACTCGTTCGTCCTGCCGGTGGAGTCCCACCTGGATCTGTGTTTCGGTCTCGAACGCTCGCTCAAGCCGGATCTGGCACTCGTGGCCTACGAGGCGTTCATGAAATCCCACCGGGATCACCCAGAAGCGCCGTTCGCGTTGCTGCGCGCGGCGAATCTGCACGCCAGGCGGGGTGACGCCGGGAAGGCGCGGACGTGCTACGAGACGCTCGTCCGGAGCTACCCGGACGATCCGTGGGCCGACTTCGCGCAGGAACACGCGCGCCGCCTCGCGACGGCCTGATCCGCACCAGCTGCGCCTGCCATCGGTAATATTCTTGCCATGCAAAGTGATCCGGTGTTAGCCTGCGGACTGCCGCCGGGGCGGCAAAGGGTGTGTGAAGGGAGGAGGATGGGTATGGGAAGACAGTCCGCACGGGGACTGCCGTCGAGCGATCGGCCGCGCGAACGCCTGTATGCGCGGGGCGCGGGCGAGTTGTCGCTGCAGGAACTCCTGGCGATCGTGATCGGGGGAGGTGCGCGCGGTTCGAGCGCTCTGGTTCTGGCGCTGGGATTGCTTGGAGAGTTCGGAGACCTCGTGGCGGTCGGGCGCGCGGGAGTGGACGAAATGCGGCGCGTGCCCGGCATCGGGTTCGCCCGGGCCTGCCAGCTGGTGGCATCGTTCGAACTGGGCAAACGCTTCGCCCGGGAGTCCCGGACGAGCGGAACGTCCATCCAGGCACCGAAGGATGTGGCGCGCCTGTTCATGGACGAGATGAAGCATTACGATCGCGAGCACTTCAAGGCCGCGTTCCTGAACACGAAGAACCAGATCATCAAGGTCGTGACGGTTTCAATCGGGTCGTTGAACGCATCGATCGTGCACCCCCGCGAGATCCTGAAACCCGCGATCGCGGTGAGCGCCGCGTCGATCGTTCTCGTTCACAACCATCCCACGGGAGACCCGTCGCCCAGTCGCGAGGATGTCGAGTTCACGCGGCGGTTCGCGCGTTGCGGTGAGTTGATGGGGATCGAACTGCTCGACCACATCGTGATCGGCGCCGATCGTTTTCAGAGTCTCAAGGAGTCGGGGTATTTTTAGCCCTCGTGCGGAGTCCCAATGTCGCTTTTTTCCAAGCTGTCGAACTATCTGACCAACGACGTGGCGATCGATCTCGGAACGGCGAACACGCTCGTGTTCGTCAGAGGGGACGGTATCGTGCTGAACGAGCCGTCCGTGGTCGCCGTCGACCAGCGCACGAAGAAGGTCTTCGCCGTGGGACTCGAGGCCAAGACCATGCTGGGCAAGACCCCCGAGTACATCTCCGCGATTCGTCCCATGAAGGATGGTGTCATCGCGGACTTCGAGATCACGGAGCTCATGCTCCGCGAGTTCATCCGCAAGTCGCAGAAGCGGAAGCACTTCATACGCCCCCGGATCGTCATCGCGGTTCCGTCCGGCATCACGGAGGTGGAGCGCCGGGCCGTGCGCGACAGCGCCGAACACGCCGGCGCGCGCGAGGTCTTCCTGATCGCGGAGCCGATAGCGGCGGCGATAGGCGTAGGACTCCCGGTCGACAAGCCCTCGGGCAACATGATCATCGACATCGGCGGCGGCACGACGGAAATCGCCGTGATCGCCCTCGACGGCATCGTGGCGGACAGCTCGATACGCGTCGCGGGTGACGAGCTCGACGAAGCCATCGTCAACTACGTGAAGCGCACGTACAACATGCTGATCGGCGAACAGACGGCGGAGCAGATCAAGATGAAGATCGGTTGCGCCGTGAAGGTGGACAAGCCGTACGAAATGGAGATCAAGGGCAGGGATCTCGTAGCCGGCATCCCGAAGAACCTCAAGTTGACCAGCGAGGAGATCCGCGAGGCGATCAGCGAACCCATCTCCCAGATCGTCGAGGCCCTGAAGAACGCGCTGGAGCAGACCCCGCCGGAACTCGCCGCGGACATCGTGGACCGCGGCATCGTCATGACGGGAGGCGGCGCCCTGCTCAAGGGGCTCGACCAGCTTCTCAAGAAGGAAACCGGGCTGCCCATCAACGTGGTGGACGACCCGCTGCTGTGCGTCGTGCTCGGTGCCGGCAAGGTGCTCGACAACGTTCACGAATACGATCGGGTGTTGATGCACAGCTCGCGCGACTAGCGTATGCGGCTGTTCGAGGATGTTTTTCAGAGGCATCGCGATCGCACGGTCTTTGCCGTCCTCGTCGCCGTGTCCCTGACTCTTCTCGCCCTCCCGGAACCCGTCCAGCTGGACGTGGCGCGCGGCGTCCTGACCAGGCTGCTCCGGCCGGTTCAATGGTTCACGACCGTCCTCGAGGACTACTCCGGTGTGCGCGACGAGAACGAGCGCCTGCGCCGCATGGTCGCGACGATGACGCTCGAGCGCGAGCGCCTGCTTCAGTTCCGCGAAGAACGCGAGCGTCTGCGACGTCTCGCCGCCTTCAAGGAGGAACAGACCCGCCGCCTGGTTGCGGCCGAAGTGATCGGCCGCGAACTGGATCGCATCCAGACCAACCTGGTCATCGACAAAGGTTCCGAGGACGGCCTGGCAGAGCGAATGCCGGTCTTCTCGTACGGGGGCTTCGTCGGCAGTCTGAGCAAGGTGTTCCCGCACACGGCGTGGGTCCAACTCCTCTGCAGCAAGAACCTCCCCGTCAGTTGCGTGGACAAGCGCACCCGGGTCGTCGGAGTGCTCGAGTGGCGTCACCGTAATCTCTTCGAGCTGCGGCACGTCGGAGCGAGCGAGGACATCGCCGTGGGGGACACGCTGCTGACCACCGGCTACGGCGGGACCATCCCCAAGGGCTTCCCCGCGGCCATCGTGACGCGCGTGGCCACGTCGGCGGACGGACTGAGCCTGCGCGTGGACGCCCGGAGTCCGATCGACTTCCTTGCACTCGAGGAAGTCTTCGTGATGACCGAGGAGATCCCGTGGGATCGCTCGCTGTTCTACGACCTGGCCGACACCAACCTCATGCGCGACGTCATCGAGAAGGCGAGGCGCCGGCGATGAGGTGGCTGGTGTGGCTGATCGCCGCCGCGGGGTTCCTGCTTCTGCAGGCCACTCTCTCGAGCCGCATCACGATCGGTCCCGCGACCCCGGACTTCGTGGTCGTATGCGTGGTCCTGTTCGGCCTGCAGCGGGGGCCGATCCCGGGTGCGTTGTTCGGATTCCTGCTCGGATTCGCGGTCGACATGGGCAATCCCGCCTACCTCGGGCTGAACGCGCTGTCCAAGACCGTGGTCGGCTACGCGGTGGGGCGCCTGGGCGCCGCGACCTCCCCGGGAACGGCCGTGCTCTTCGGTGTTTTCCTGGTGGCCGCCCTGGCCCACGATGTCGTTTATTACGTCGTGTACCTCTGGCCGCGGATCGATGGGGCCGCGGCGAGCATTGTGACCGTCGCGCTGCCTTCGGCGCTGTACACGGCGGTCGTGGGAATCGTGGTCGAAAGAACGCTCGCGCTCCTCGGAGCAAGGGTGGTAACCCCGGGTGGCAAAGAGAGACGTTAGGAGTCTCACGGCGGGACCGCACCGCCTGCACACGCTGCTGGCAGTGGTAGTGCTCGGCTTCGTCGCGCTCGCGGTACGCCTGTTCACGATGCAGGTCGTCGAGCACGCGCAGTACGCCCAGTTCGCCAGGGACAACCAGCTGCAGCGGGAGCGCATCCCCGGCCCGCGCGGGTTCATGCGCGATCGAAACGGTCACATCATCGTCGACAACGCGCCCCACTTCACGGTGGTGATGCAGTGGCGGTCGCGGAATGAGGTCGCCGAGACGGTCCGCGATCTCGCCGTGTACATCCCCATCGACACGTCGCGGGCGATGGCGCGTTTCGACGCCTGGCAGAAGCGATACGGCCGCATGGCCTTCCCCCTGTTTCCGGATGCGGACAAGTTCGTCGTTTCCTTTGTTCGCGAGAACTGGCGGCAGTATCCGAAGCTCAAGGTGGAGACCCGCCTGCGCCGCCGCTATCCCCGGCAGGGAATCGCCGCGCACGTCTTCGGCTACGTCGGCGAGGTCACCGGCGCGGATGTCGCCGCGGGTCCCGAGGGCGTCTACGTTCCCGGCGATTTTCTGGGGAAGGCGGGCCTGGAGCGGCAGTACGAGGATGTGCTGCGGGGGACCGCCGGGCAGCGGGCCATGGAGGTCACGGCCACCGGGACGTCGCTCGGCGAAATAACGGAACTATCGATCCCCTCGACGCCGGGCCACGATCTGTATCTGACGATCGACTACCACATGCAGCGGCACCTGGATTCACTGCTGGCGCTGCGCCCGAATCCCAGCGCGGCGGTGGTTCTGGACGTCAGGACGGGCGGAATCATCGCCGCGACGAGCCGGCCCGCGTACGACCCGAACGAGTTCGCGGCGGGTGTTTCGCCTTCGCTTCTGAACGACCTCCTTGGCGCCGAGACCAAGCCGATGTTCAACCGAATCTCCCACGCCCGATACCCACCCGCGTCGACGTTCAAGATCGTGGTCGCGTACGCGGTCCTTACCAATCGCATCGTCGATCCCGCGCGCGTGCTCGTGTACTGCAAGGGAGGCCATCGTTTCGGCACGCGCGTGTTCAAGTGCTGGAAGGAAGAGGGCCACGGGGCGATGAACCTCACGTCGGCCATCGTCCACTCGTGCGACGTGTATTTCTATCGGATCGGCGAGATGATGGACGTCGATGTGCTCGCGTCGGCGTCGGCCGCGTTTGGATTCGACGAGAAGACGGGGATCGACCTTCCGATCGAGGTTCCGGGAAACGTGCCCACGCGGCGGTACTACGACAAGCGCCACGGCAAGGGACGATGGACGCAGGGACTGATGCTCAACAACGTCATCGGCCAGGGGGAATACCTGTCGACGGTCCTGCATGTGGCGCGGATGTCCGCCGCCGTTGCCAACGGCGGCTGGGTCGTGGAACCTCACTTCCTCGACCACGTGGCCGGGGAAGCACCGCCCGCCTGGCCGAAGACCCGGATCGAGAACATGGACAGTGAAACGCTGGCGTTCCTGGAACGCGCCATGACCCTGGTGACCGAGCAGCCGGGCGGAACCGCGTACTGGCTGCGAATCCCGTGGCTGCCATTTGCGTCGAAGACCGGGACGGCGCAGAATCCACACGGTGACCACCACTCGTGGTTCACGGCGTATGCTCCGGCGGACGATCCGGAGATCGCGATCGCGCTGATCGTCGAGAATGCGGGGCACGGGAGCCAGGTGGCCGGCCCGATCGTGAAGAGCTTCCTCATGGAGTATTTCCGGGCCCGGAATCCGGCGCTGCAGAAGCTCTCCAGCCTGGACGGCAGGCCGGGCGCGGGCCCCGACGTGGCCAACCGCGTTCCGATGCGCGGGTTCACCGCGAGGCCGGACAGCGCGCTCGCCGCGGGAGGCAACCGGTGAGGCGCGCGCGGGATTTCGACTGGGTCGTGCTGGCGTGCACGGGCATCCTGATGCTCATCGGCCTGGCGATCGTGTATTCCGTTTCGCGTTCGGCGGGCGAGATATCGCCCGAAGCGCTCAGCGGTTCCCATTTTTCCCGGCAGCTGCTGTGGCTGGGCATGGGCGCGCTCACGATGGCGCTCGCGTTCGTGATTCCGTTCCGGTGGTTTGAATCGCTCGCGCCGGTGATCTACGCAGCGTGCCTGGTCATGCTGGTCGCGGTGCTGTTGCTCCCGGCGAGGGGCGAGACGCAACGCTGGTTCATCATCGGTCCGCTGGCGATTCAACCCAGCGAGTTCACCAAGGTTGCCACGGTGCTGATATGGGCGCGATTGCTGGCGGGTCACCGTGCTGACCCGAACCGCCTTCGCACGCTCGTCCCGATCGTGATCCTGTTCGTGGTCCCGTTTCTGCTCGTGCTCAAGCAACCCGATCTGGGCACGGCGATGGTGTTCATGGGCATGCTTCTGCCCGTGCTCTACTGGCGGGGATTCCGAGGGCTGCACATCCTCTTCCTGCTCTCGCCGCTCGTGAGCAGCGTACTGATCATCTACGGCGAGAACGTCACTCACAACCCGTGGCCGTTCGGGATATTCATCGTGCTGATTCTGGTCGTCGCCTATCTGCGGCGCGCTTTTCTATTCGAGAGCATTTCACTGGTGGTGGCTAATCTTGGAATCGGACTCTTCCTGCCGGTCTTCTGGGACCACCTCAAGCCGTACCAGCAGCGCCGCGTGACCAACTTCCTCGATCCCGATTCGGACAAGCTCGGCGCCGGCTGGCAGGTGATCCAGTCGAAGATCGCAATCGGCTCCGGCGGATTCGGCGGCAAGGGGTACATGGAAGGAACCCAGAAGGCGCTCGAGTTCCTGCCCGCCAAGCACACCGACTTCATCTTCTCCGTGCTGGGAGAGGAACTGGGCTTCGTCGGCGCCGTAGCGGTCCTGTTTCTCTTCTCGGTGCTGATCTGTCGCGCCCTGCTGGCCGCTCAGAAGATGAAGAGCGAATTCGCCGGGGCGCTGTGTGTCGGTATCGCGGCGTACTTCGCGTTCCAGGTCTTCGTGAACATCGGCATGACGACCGGATTGGCTCCGGTGGCCGGAATTCCACTTCCGTTCGTGAGCTACGGGGGAAGTTCCATGCTGGTGAGTTGTTTTCTGGTGGGCCTCCTGCTCAATTGCTCCGCGCGGTGGTCGGAGTACTAGGGAGTCCGTGACACCGGCGGCATCACCGGCTATAGTCGGCGATGCTGCGGCACGGTTCGCGTGCCGGCGGACGACGGAAGGAACCCATGCACCCCATACTGATCGACCTCGGGCGAATCCAGATCCGTTCCTACGGATTCATGCTCGCCGTCAGTTTCCTGATCGGGATCTACCTGGCCGGGCGGCGGGCCAGGCGTCGTGGCGTCGATCCGCAGAAGATCCTGGACCTGAGCGTCATCATCATTCTCGGCGCCGTCGTCGGTTCGCGTCTCCTGTACGTGGTCTTCCACCTCGAACAGTATGCGAATCCGCTGGACATCTTCGCGCTGTGGCAGGGTGGGGCGACGTTCTACGGGGGGTTCCTGATGGCGCTTGCGGCGTCGTACTGGTGGGTGCAGAAGAACCGGCTCGACTTCCTCGCCGTCGCCGACATCGTGGCGCCCTCGATTGCGCTCGGGCTCGTATTCACGCGCGTCGGATGCCTGTTGAGCGGCTGCTGCTTCGGCAAGCCCACCGACCACGCGTGGGGGATGGTGTTCCCGGCGGATTCCCCCGCCGGCGCCGCCGCCGCGCTGGTGGCCTCGCGGACCGGACTCGAGTCACTGGCCCTGCATCCGACACAGGTGTACTCGTCGCTCAAGGGGCTTGTCATCTTCCTCGCCCTGATCGTCGCAGAGCCGAAACTGCGGACACGCGGCGCGACGTTCGGTCTGTTTCTGATCCTCTACGGAATCGGTCGCTTCACGATCGATTTCTTCCGCTTCTATGAAGAGAATGCCCGTGTGTTGATGGGGCTCACGTTCAATCAGGTCATCAGTATCGGTCTCGTCGCGATCGGCCTCTTCCTCCTCTTGCGGCGCGAACGCGCGGCGGTGCGGCCTCGCTGATGCGTCGCCAGGGGTGGTGGGTGGATGGGTTGGGGGATGGTCCAGTCGATCGTCGACTTCCTCGTCGACGAAACCTGTCACGCGTGCGGCTGCCGGATTGAGTCCCGCGAGCGGTTGCCGACCTCGGGGAACCCCGCCGCCGACGTACTCGGTGACGCCCTCCCCGCACTCGGCGCGGGGCCGTGGTGGTTGCGTACACGTCTGCTGTGTCGCGCGTGCACGCACGACGTCGTTCCCTGGGACGAGCCGGTGGCACTGTCCGGGGACGCGCTGGAGATCTACCCCGCGTTCGCGACCGACGCGCGCCTGCTGGCTCTCATCCACGTCCTCAAATTCGGGCGGCGCGAGCGCGTCGCACTGTGGCTCGCAAAGGCGATGGCGCTGGGACTGCCGGCGCGTGCGTGCACGGCCGGCGCGGTGATCGTCCCCGTCCCCATGGACCGAGTTTCGCTGAGGCGGAGGGGGTTCAACCAGGCCGAGAGTCTCGCCCGCGAATTCGCGCGGCTTCTCGGCGTCTCCGTTCTGCGCGGCGCGATCGTCAAGCAACGTCCCACGGCCGCGCAGTCGCTCCTGGGGCGCGAGGCGCGCGAGCGTAATCTCGCCGGTGCGGTTGCCCCCGGACCGCAGGCGGCTCTGCTGGCGGAACGCCCGGTGGTCCTGGTGGACGACCTGGTGACCACCGGGGCGACCGCGCGGGCCTGCTCCCGCGCGCTGGCGGACGCGGGGGCGGGGACGGTGCGGGTGGCCTGCGGGGGCTACCGACGGCTGCCTCCGGGCTCCGTTTCCTCAATCTTGACAACGACTTCCAACCGGCGGTATCCTCACGACCGTTGACCCGGCACGCGGGGTATCCACGACAGGTTTGCCAGTCCCGGCCCGCTTCACGTACGTTGGAGGTCCGGCTCGGACGGCGGGGTGTCGTGCCAGGCGGCCCAGGGCCGGCCGTGTTCGCCGCAGACGCGATTTCAAAAACTAGCAACACATGGATCGGGGACGAATCCGCCGTCGATGGCGGTTCACCCGCATGAAGGAGACCTGAATGGCGATCAAGGTAGCAATCAACGGCTTCGGCAGAATCGGCAGGCTCGTATTCCGGCACGCGTACGGAGACCCGCGCTTCGATCTCGTCGCGGTGAACGATCTCACCAGTCCGGAAACCCTCGCACACCTTCTGAAGTACGATTCGGTCCACGGCCGTTTTCCCGGCAAGGTCACGGCGACCAGGACCGGTATCAAGGTGGGCACGGAGGCTTTCGACGTGCTCTCGGAGCGGGATCCCTCGAAACTTCCCTGGAAGAAGCTCGACGTCGACGTGGTGGTCGAGTCGACGGGGCTGTTTACCAAGCGCGACGACGCCGCGAAGCACCTGGCGGCGGGCGCGAAACGTGTGCTGATCTCGGCCCCCGCCACCGATCCCGACATCATGATCGTGATGGGCGTGAACGACAAGCTGTTCGACCGCAAGAGCCACAAGATCATCTCGACGGCGTCGTGCACGACGAACTGCCTCGCACCGGTGGCCAGGGTGCTCCACGAAACCTTCGGCATCAAACAGGGTTTCATGACCACGATTCACGCGTACACGAACGATCAGCGCATTCTCGACCAGCCGCACAAGGACCTGCGCCGTGCGCGCGCGGCGGCGGTTTCCATCATCCCGACCACGACCGGGGCGGCCCGCGCGGTGTCCAAGGTGATGCCGGAGCTCAAGGGTCGGCTTGACGGGATGGCGCTGCGCGTTCCGATCTCGAACGGTTCGCTGGTGGATCTCACGTTCGAGACCCAGAAGGACGCCTCGGTCGAGGCCATCAATGCGGCGGTTCTCAAGGCCTCGAAGGGAAGCATGAAGAAGATAATCGAATACACCGAGGACCCGATTGTCTCCGTGGATGTCGTGGGCAACCCCCATTCGGCCGTGTTCGACGCCAGGTCCACGATGGCCATGGGCGATCGGTTCTTCAAGGTGCTGGCCTGGTATGACAACGAGTTCGGCTATTCGGGCCGAATGGTGGATATGCTCCGGCTGATCGGACGCTGAACAGGAGTACCGATGAAGAAACTCTCCATTCGAGACTGCGACGTCAAGGGCAAGCGCGTGCTCGCACGCGTCGACTTCAATGTCCCGTTGGACAGCGATCGCACCATCACCGACGACACGCGCATCGTCGAATCGTTGACCACGATTCGCGACGTGGTGGATCGCGGCGGGCGGCTGATTCTCATGAGTCACCTCGGGAGACCGCGCGGACAGCGCCAGGCGGAGTTGAGCCTGGCGCCCGTGGCGCGCCGGCTCGCCGAGCTCGTCAAGAACCCGCTCCGGTTCGTGAACGATTGCACGGGCGCCGATGTGCGGCAGAAGGTGGACGCGCTCAGGGACGGCGAGATCCTTCTGCTCGAGAACCTGCGCTTCCACGCCGGCGAGGAGGAGAATGACCCCGCGTTCGCGCGGGAGCTCGCATCGCTGGGCGACATGTACGTGAACGACGCCTTCGGAACCGCGCACCGGGCTCACGCGTCGACGGCGGGTGTGGCCGACCACATCCCCGTACGCGCGGCGGGCTTCCTCATGGAGAAGGAGCTCAAGGCGCTGGGCGACGCGCTCAACGTTCCCAGCCGCCCCTTCGTTGCGGTGCTGGGTGGCGCGAAGATCGCGGGCAAGATCGACCTGATCAAGTCGCTGCTCGAACGCGTGGACGTGCTGCTGGTCGGCGGCGGGATGATGTATTCGTTCTTCAAGGCCTCCGGTCTGGAAACCGGCAAGAGCATCGTCGACGAGCGTTACCTGCCCATGTGCAAGGAACTGCTCGCACGCACGCGCCCCGGACGGTCACGACTGCTGCTGCCGGTAGACACGATCGTGGCCGCGGCCGTCGACGACAGCGCGCCGGCGCGGGAGGTCTCCATCGCGGACATCCCCGAGGACTGGGTGGGTCTGGACATCGGTCCCAAGACGGTGGACCTGTTCAAGGCCCAGATACTGAACGCCAGGACGGTCTTCTGGAACGGTCCCATGGGGATGTTCGAGAAGCCGAGCTTCGCCGACGGAACCAAAGCGGTCGCGCGCGCGATGGCCGATGCCACCGACCGGGGTGCGACGACCATCGTGGGCGGAGGCGACAGCGTCGCGGCCATCAACCTCATGGGAATTGCGAATCGCTTCACGCACATCTCGACCGGCGGCGGCGCGTCGCTGGAGTTCATGGAGGGCCGCGCTCTTCCGGGTGTCGAAGCGCTGTGCGACGTCGCCGAAGTCACGGGCTGAGACGCATGCGCCGGAAGCTCATCGCCGCGAACTGGAAGATGAACAAGAGGGTTGCCGAGGCGGAGCAGTTCGCCGACGAACTCCGCCCCCTCCTGCCGGGCGTGGCGCACTGCGATCTCGTCGTGTTCCCTTCGTTCTTCTGCGTGAGGCCGTTTGCCGACGCCGTGTCGGGGACGTCCGTCGCGGTCGGGGCGCAGGATCTCCACTGGGAGCCCGGGGGTGCGTTCACGGGCGAGGTGAGCGCGGCGATGATCCGGGACGCCGGCGCGAGCCACGTTCTGGCGGGCCATTCGGAAAGGCGCCACGGGATGGGTGAGGACGACGCCACGGTGGGCCGAAAACTCGCCGCAGCCCTGGACGCCGGTCTCGTCCCCGTGCTGTGCGTCGGGGAAACACTCGACGAACGCGAGGGCGGGCGCGAGAGGGAGGTCGTGTGCCGGCAGCTGGACGCGGCGTTCGATGGACGCGCCGCCCGGGACGCGGTCCGGGCGCTGATCGCGTACGAGCCGGTGTGGGCCATCGGAACGGGGCGGAACGCAACCCCCGCCGATGCCGAGGCCATGCACCGGGCGGTTCGGGAGTGGCTGGGAAACCGGTTCGGGGCCGAGGCCGCCGGGGTGATCCGGATTCTCTACGGAGGCAGCGCCAAACCGGAAAACGCGGCGCAGTTGATGGCATCTCCAGAGATCGACGGGTTGCTCGTAGGCGGGGCCAGTCTCGCCCCGGCCTCGTTCGCGGCCATCGCGAGGGTCGCTCCCGGCGCGTGATGCCCCGCGGGGGGCGGTTGACGCCGGCTCAGGGGTCTGCTAGGCTCACCGTTCGCGGTGGATGCCACCGCCATTTTTTTGTTTGCGGAATCTGCGTGGGAACAAAGGGATAGGCCTTCATGCTGTTCAACATCTTGATCGCGCTGCACGTGGTGGTGTGCCTCGTGCTCATTCTCGTGGTACTGCTCCAGTCGAGCAAGGGCGGCGGCCTCGCCGGTGCGTTTGGTGGGGGTGGCGGGGGACAGACCATGTTCGGCGGGCAGGAGACGGCCACGTTTCTCAGCAAGGCGACGACCTATCTTGCCGTGATGTTCATGGTGCTCTCACTCGTGCTGGCGTTTCTGTCCGCGCGGCAGGGCGAGCCAGGGACGCGCAGCGTGGTAAGACAGGCCGCCGAGCAGCAGCAGAACGTGATTCCGAGCGGTCAGAGCATCGAAGATATCCTGGGTGGTGCGGACACGGTTCCGCCGGCGGATACGTCGCCAACGCCGTAAACGGAGCCCGATACAGAATTTTGCCGAGGTGGTGGAACTGGCAGACACGCTATCTTGAGGGGGTAGTACACGAAAGTGTGTGCGGGTTCGAGTCCCGCCCTCGGCACCAAGATACTCGTCCGCGATGGGTGGATCGTTTTCCCCGGGGCGGGTATAAGATACGGGACGCCCGTCAACCGGCGTCCCGTTTTCCTTTGCCCCGCGGGTGGGCCCACCCGAACAAGGAGGCGTTCTGGAGATGAAACGATTCAATCAAACCGTCGCGATGGCACTCGCGTGGCTGCTGGCCGGGGCCGGTGTGGCAGCCGCGGCGGATTCACGGAGCACCCCGGCCGATCAGAAGTCAATCAGCGTCACCATCTACAACGAAGATCTCGGACTCGTGAAGGACGTACGCGCCATCGCGCTTGCCGCCGGGGCGCAGAACCTCTGGTTCGAGGGTGTCGCCGCCCGCATCGATCCAACGACGGTGCACATCCGTTCGGTCGATTCGCCCGGCTCGCTGCGCGTGCTGGAGCAGAATTTCGAATACGACCTGATCTCGCCGAGCCGGTTGATGGAGAAGTATCTCGGTCAGACGGTCGAACTGTTCAAGGAACGCGAGGACGGCGCCACGGAGACGGTGCGCGCGAAGCTCATCGGTACCCAGGAGGGCGCCGTATACGAGCTGGAGGACGGCCGCATCGCGATCAACCCGTCCGGACGCCTGGTCCTGCCCACGCTGCCGCAGGGTCTGATCTCGAAGCCGTCGCTCGTGTGGCTCCTGGAGAGCAGCCGCGACAGGCAGACGGTCGAGGCGAGCTACCTCACGGCGGGCATCGGCTGGAAGGCGGACTACGTCGTCGTGCTCTCCGCCGACGATTCGAATGTCGATCTGTCCGGGTGGGTCACCATCGACAATCGCAGCGGCACGACCTATGAGAACGCGGCGCTCAAGCTGGTGGCGGGCGACGTGAACCGCGTGCGTCAGGAGCTGGACAGGGTCCAATTGAAGGCCGGGCGCGCGATGGCAATGGAGGAGCAGTTCGTCGAGGAGAGCTTCTTCGAATACCACCTGTACACGCTGGAGCGCAAGACCACGGTCCGGGACAACCAGACCAAGCAGATCTCGCTCCTGACCGCCGCGGGCGCGAAGGTCAAGAAGTCCTTCGTGGTGGAATCGCCGGGCCAGTACTGGCGCTCGCGCTACGAGGGCGTCGTCAAGCACGACGTCGGCGTCCATCTCTCGCTCGAGAACTCGAAGAAGAACTCGATGGGCATGCCCCTGCCGAAGGGCATCGTCCGCGTCTACAAGAAGGACTCGAAGGACGCGCTGCAGTTCATCGGCGAGGACCGCATCGACCACACGCCCACGGACGAGACGGTGCGCATCCGGATGGGGAACGCCTTCTACGTCGTGGCCGAGCGCTCCCAGACGGGTTTCGAAGTGCTGTCCAGCGGTCACCTGTACCGGTCGTCCTACAAGTTGGCGCTGCGCAACCACAAGGAGGAGGCGATCATCGTGTCGGTGGTCGAACCGCTGGCCGGGGACTGGAAGATCACCCAGTCCTCCCACCCGCACGTCAAGGAATCGGCGGGCAGGGCGCGCTTCGACGTGCCCGTGGCCGCGAAGGGCGCCGTGGAGCTCACCTATACCGTCGAAGTCCGTTACTAGGCAGGGTTCCCGGGCTGGCCCCCGGATCCGGATCGACATTGGTGTTTACAGCCTCGCGGGCGGAGTATTAGGATTCGCCGCTGTTCGACCGAGGGGGGTCATCGTTGGGAATCGATTCGAACTATCTCGTGATCGCCGCCGCGGCCGTCGCACTTCTCGCCGTCGTGGTGGGCCTGCTCGCGTTCGCGAGCGTGCGGAAACTTTCGCGCAGTTTCGCGTGGGTGTCGGGCGGCGACGCGTCGAGCACCGACACGCTGCCCGCGCTTCTCCGTGCCGTGGAGAGCAATCAACAGGAGATCCGCAAGCTCAAGGCGACGGTCGAGGCGGCGGGCATCGAGGCGCGCACCCACTTCAAACGCCTCGGCATCGTCCGGTACAATGCCTTCGACGGGGTCGCCGGACAACAGAGCTACTCTCTCTGCCTCCTCGACGAGAACAAGAACGGCATCCTGATCTCGAACCTGGTCGGATCGAATTTCAGCCGCGGATACGCCGTCGAGATAAAGTCAGGTCAGGCCGCCCGGCCCCTGGGCGCCGAGGAGTCGCAGGCTCTCACGGCCGCGACGAAGAACGGCAACTAGTTCGAAGGATCCCGGGGCTGCCGGCTGTAGTTCTCGAGGATCCGCTTCTCGGTGGGCGTCAGGTTGTCGTAACCCTTGGCCGAGATCTTGTCGAGAATCGAATCGATGTTGTCCCCGCTTCGCGGCTCTTCCGCGCGGCTCCGCTCATTCCCGCCTTGCGGATCGACTCCCCGGCGTTGCTCCGACACGGATGGCTTCCAGCGGGGGCGGGGTCCGCGCGCGAACCCGGCCCGGCGCATGATCTCGCCGCGGAAGAAGAACAGACCGGCCAGCATGCCGCCTATGTGCGCGAAGTAGGCGATCCCCGTGGGCCCCGCGATTCCGTTGGCGAGCTGCAGTACCGCGAGCCCGATGACGAAGTATTTCACCTTCACGGGAATCAGGAAGTAGAGGTAGACGTAACTGTCCGGGAACATCATCGCCGTCGCCAGATACAGGCCGAATACCGCGCCACTCGCTCCCACCACGCTGGCGTTGTACTCGAAGACCATGTGAAGGAGCGCACCGCCGATCCCGCAGGCGAGGTAGTAGCGCAGAAACCGGCGGGATCCCCACACAGACTCCACCATGTTCCCGAAGAACCACAGGATGATCATGTTGAAGAACAGGTGCCAGAAACCGCCGTGCAGGAACATGTAGGTCCCGATCTGCCAGACGAACAGGCGCTCGACCGCCAGCTTCGGCGTGAGTGCGAAGAGCGTGTTGACGATGGGAAGCAGATTCTGAAGGAAGAAAACGCCGAGCGTTACCACGATGATGCGGCCGACGGCGGTACCCAGGAATCCCTGGCCCGAGAATGACGGCGAAGGTCGGTAAGAATGCGGGGTCATCGTATTTCCGGCGCGTGGCTCCCCTCAACATACACGCACGGCGCTTCGCGGGCAAGCGCAGCCGTGGCTCCCGAGCCCCGGGCCGGGCGCGTGTAAGGTTGCTACCCCCGATCACGACGAAGTGGCTGTCTGTGGGCTTGAAAGCGCTTTACAGGCGCCGGGGGACGGGGGATACTCGGGTCCGAACAGCGAGGATCGGATCGGGGAGCTCCGGGCCGGCCGTATATCAATCATCATCACAG
>CAZPUV010000016.1:16448-18282 GCA_964589805.1 uncultured bacterium
AGGAAAGATGTCAAAGGAAGTGGAATTCACCGACGCGAATTTCGAGACCGAGGTCTTGAAGTCGAACACTCCGGTGCTCGTGGATTTCTGGGCACCGTGGTGCGGCCCCTGCCGCATGGTGGCCCCGATCGTTGCCGAAATCTCCACCGAGTACGACGGCAAGCTGAAGGTCGGGAAGGTCAATACGGACGAGAACCAGGCGGTTGCGGCCCGATACGGGATCATGAGCATCCCGACCCTGATGATCTTCAAGAGCGGCAAGGAAGTTGCCCGCATCATCGGTGCGCAGCCCAAGCAGGCGCTGACCGGCAAGATCGACGCCGCCATCGCCGGCTGACGCGGAAATCGCAGTCGGAGGAATCGAGACCGGCCTTCGGGCCGGTCTTTTTTTGTCCCGGGCCGGATCGCGGCCGCATCGCCGCGGCGTGCTTCTTGCATCGGCCCGGGCGTATGAACCGCTTGTTGTTGCCAGTCGTCCTTGCCGGCGCCGTGCTTGCCTGCACCTCCGCCGATCAGACCGCGACGGATCGGCCGGCGCGCGCGGCCGCGGGTGCGGATACGAGCGCCGGGCCGGTCCCCGGCGGTCGTATCGTCATCGGCGTCCAGCAGGAGCCGGAGATCCTCAGTGAGATACTCAATTCGATGGCCACCAACAACATGGTGTGCAATCTGATCTTCTCCAAGTTCGTCAAGTACAGCGACCACTACGAACTGGTCCCCGATCTCATCCGCGAGATCCCGACCGTGGCGAACGGCGGTATATCCTCCGACCACCTCGTGTACACGTATCATCTCCGCGAAGACGCCCGCTGGCACGACGGCAAACCGGTGACGAGCCGCGACGCAAGGTTCACGTACGAAATCATCATGGATCCGGCCGTCAATGTCGAGTCGCGGCAGGGATGGGACGTGGTGGAGTCCGTGGAGACGCCGGACGACCACACGGTCGTATTCCGGCTCAAGCATCCGTATCCGGACTTCGTGAGCGAGACGTTCTACGACGAATCCGTCCTCCCCGAGCACCTGCTGCGGGACCGCAGGGGAGAGCGTTTCCAGTCCGCGCCGTTTCACCGCGCGCCGGTGGGTTCGGGCCCGTTCCGGTTCGATCGGTGGACGCCCGGATCACACCTCGTCCTGACGGCGAACCGGGACTACTACGCGGCCGGCCCCCACCTGGACGCGATCATCTTCAAGTTCGTTCCCACCGAGAACGCACTTCTCGTCCAACTGAAGACCGGCGAGATCGACATGTTCGACAACGCCAACATCAGCTACATCGGGCAGCTGGGGGGCATCCGGGGGGTACGCGTCTACCACACGCCGATGCTCATGTACGAGCATCTCGATCTCAACACCGAGAACAAGATCCTCCGTGACGTTCGTGTCCGCCGGGCCCTGAACTTCGCCACGAACAAGACCGAAATCGCCGAGAAGATCTACAACGGGCTCGTGAGAGTGGCGGCACTGGACGAGTTCGAGGAGTCGCGCTACTACTCCCGCGCCGCGGCCGAGCGAACCCGCTTCGACCCCGAAGCGGCGCGCGGTCTGCTCCGCGAGGCCGGCTGGCGTGACACCGACGGGGACGGCATTCTCGAAAAGGACGGGCGCCCGCTGCGGCTCTCGATCTCCGCGAGTTCCGGGCAGCCCAACCGGGAACGAACGGAACTCGTGCTGCGTGAACAGTACCGGGCCGTCGGGGTCGACCTCGAGATCGTGAACTACGGGCCGACCGTGCTCTACGGCACGTTCGAGGACGGCGGTGTGCTCAAGCTGGGCAAGTTCGACATCGCGATGTATGCGTGGCTTTCATCGCCGGGACCGTCGCGGCGCCGCG
>CAZPUV010000017.1:0-5900 GCA_964589805.1 uncultured bacterium
CAGGCTCGAAATGGCCGGCAGGTATCACGCCCGACGCGGTCTCTACTCTCCCGGCCGGATGGACGCCGCCGCCCTGGAGGTGCTCGCCGACGTCCGGGAGCCGCTGTATGTCATCGTCCGCCCCGGCCACCGCGCGGCCGGCGCCAGCGTCGTCGGTGCCCCGCTCCTGTTCCAGCCGGTATATGATGACGGCGACATCGCGCTCTACCGGGTCGACCGCGACGCGTGCCGGGAGGCGGCCCCCGCGGCCCCGCCGGCCCCGGCACCCGAGGAGTTGATTCGTGAATCAGGTCTTTGAGAGAACGGTGGGGGCGTCTTGAACCCGAACGCCGACGTCTTTGTCATCGTCGCCGCCTACAACGAAGGCCCGGTGATCCGGTCTTCCGTGCAGGCGCTCCTCGACCACCATTACACCGTCGTGGTCGTCGACGACGCCTCGTCCGACGATACGTCGTCCCGCTTGCACGGCATGCCCGTACATGTCCTGCGCCACCCGGTCAACCTCGGCCAGGGGGGTGCCCTGCAGACCGGGATGAAGTTCGCCCTTGCACACGATGCCAGGTTCATCGTGCATTTCGATGCGGACGGCCAGCACAATCCGCAGGATATCGAGACCCTCGTGGCACCTCTGAGGGCCGGACAGGCCGACGTGGTGCTCGGTTCACGCTTTCTGCGCCGCGAGGATCGCGCCGCCGTCCCGCTTCGCCGCCGCATCCTCCTCAAGGGAGGAGTCGTGGTGAATGGCCTCCTTACCGGCGTCTGGCTCACCGATGCGCACAACGGCATGCGCGCCTTCACGGCGGAGGGCGCCGCGAGAATCGATCTTCGCGAGAACGGCTTCGCCCACGCGTCCGAGATACTCGCCCAGATCCGGCGGTCGAAGCTCCGATATATGGAGAAGCCCACGAATATCACCTACACTGCCTACTCGATTGCGAAGGGCCAGTCGGCCACCAGCGCCGTCAAGATCGTCATAGACCTGTTGCTTAGGAGGATCTTTCGATGAGGCCGGTACAGTTTGTCCTGATGCTCATGCTCATCGGCGTTCTCTTGCTGTATTTCAGCCGCCTCCGCTCCGGACTCCTCGACCGGATTGTCGTGCTCTTCTTCGGGATCCTCGGTCTGACCATGGTGGTCGCGCCCGACTGGACGAGCACGGTGGCGAACCTCGTGGGCGTTGGACGGGGTGTTGATCTCTTCTTCTACCTCGCGATCCTGGGATTCGCGTTCGCCGGGCTGATCCTGTACTCGAAGATCCGCGACCTCGAAGCGCATCTGACGCAGCTCGTGCGCTCCGTCGCCGTCGAGCGCGCGCAACACGCGGGCGAGACCGCTCGTCGGGATCCCGCCGACAGCGACGGGCGATGACGCGATGGTTTCCGCGACCACGCGCGTAACGGAGTCGTCGAACGCCGTGCCCGAACTCCGGGAGGCGGAGCGGTTGCACCGGGCGATCTTTCGGGAGTCCCCGACGAGCGCCGTCGCACAGCGTTTCGATGAAGCCGTGGCGATGCTGAAGGCCGCCGCGCCGGAAAGCGACGTCGCCATCTATCACCGCGTGCTTCTGACCGTGGCCGACCTGGAAGCGCTCGAGGTCGCCGCGCGTCACAGAAAGAGACTCTCCCTGTTGCCGGCGGCGTTTCGCCTTATGGTCTACCTCGCCGAGACCGACCCCGGGAACCAGCGCTTCTTCGTGAAGCGCCGGGCGGGTCTCGCCGGCGCGGTCGCGAGTCTGCTCGCGGGCGGCCTGCGAACGTCGTACAAACTCGCCAAGGGACTGGTGCTTCTCGCGAGGACGGGGCATGCCTGACGTCATCCTCGTCGGATCGGGGGCATCCGCCGTTGCCGCGGCGCTGGAACTCACGGACCGCGGCGTCAATCCGCTCGTTCTCGACGTGGGCGTGCGGGCTCCCGCGGGAACGAACAGGCGCGGAACGGGCAATCTGTACGACTACAAGGCGACACACGACAGCTTCTCGCTGACCATCGGTGAGCGCTACCAGGGCCTTGCCAACCTGATCGGTACGCGCCACGTTCCGGTCAAGCTCACGACCCCCAACGCGGAATACGTGACACAGGGCGCGGACACGTGGTCGCCCGTCGACGCCGAAGGTTTCCATGCGATCCAGAGCTTCGCCCTCGGCGGGCTCGCCAACGCCTGGGGTGCCGGGCTCTACCGGTTCACCCGCGCGGATCTCGACGGCTTCCCGATCGGCCAGGAGGACCTCGACCCCTACTTCGACCGGCTCACGTCGTTCATCGGCATCAGCGGCGCAGACGACGACCTGTCCCCGTTCTTCGGATCGGCGCGCGACCTCCTCCCTCCCGTACGGCTCTCTCACAACATCGGCCGGCTCTACGACAGGTATCAACGGCGCAAGCGCACCCTGCCGCGCGCGTTTCACCTCGGGCGTGCGCGCATCGCCGCGCTCACCCGCGAACACGGGGGCCGGCCACCCGTTGCATACGACAACTTCGAATTCTGGCAGGAGCACCCGGCGCTCTACACGCCCGGATCGACGATGCAGCAACTCATCGCGGACGGGCGCGTGACCTATCGTGGCAACGTGCTCGTCCAGTCCTTCGCCGAGAATGCCGACGGCGTCACCGTCCGCGCCATCGATCTGTCGACCGACTCCGCGCTCGAGTTCCGTTGCCGACACCTCCTGCTCGCCGCGGGAGCAATCAACACCGCGAAGATCGTCCTGCGTTCATTCGACGACCATCGAACGGAGCTGCCGCTGCTCGAGAACACGGCCGTTCAGGTGCCGTTCGTCCTGCCCCGCTCGCTGGGGCGTCCGCTCGATACCACGGCGTTCGGGCTCGTGCAGCTGAATCTCGTCTGGGAGTCGGATACATTCGACGCCCTGTGCCAGGGAAGCCTCATGGAGATCACGTCCCCGCTGCGGGCCGAGTTCTTCGCCAGCCTCCCGTACGCGGCCCGTGACAACCTGGGTCTGATGCGGCACCTCCTCCCCTGCATGCTCGTCATGCAGCTGTACCTCCCGGATGACGGGGCACGCCCGGCGCGGTTGTCGCTGCAGGAGAACTCACGATTGCGCATCGTCGGCCACCCCAACACGCTCGACGTCGGGAAAGCCGGTCCGTTGTTCGGCTTCATGCGCAAACTCGGCGCCTGGACCCATCCGCGCCTGGCCGTCCGCGTGTCCACCGGCCATGCGATCCACTACGCCGGTACGCTCCCCATGGCGCACAGCCCCGGCCGGTATCAGTGCGCGCCCGACGGCCTTCTCCATTCGACCCGCGCTGTGTACGTGTGCGACTCCGCGTCGTTTCCCCGCCTCCCGGCGAAGAACATGTCCTTCGGAATGATGGCGAACGCCATGCGTATCGCCGCGACCGTGGCGGCCCGTTGCGCAGGAGTCCGATGAAGACCATCCTGATCACGGGCGCAAACGGCTTCATCGCCGGGCAGCTGGCCGCCCACTGCAAGGCGAACGCCTGGCGCGTGGTGGGAACCGTGCGCGGCGGCGACACGCCCGCGCATTTCGACGCCGTCCACCGATGTTCGCTGGGTGAAACGCTCGACGCCCTTCTCGCCGCAGAGCGCATCGACGCGGTGGTCCATGCCGCCAACTACGCGGGCCGCGACGAATACGACGTCAATTTCCGGGGAACCCTGAGGTGGCTGGAAGAAACCAGGGCCGCGTCCGCCCCCCTGCAGATCTTCCTCAGCAGTCTCTCCGCCGCGGCCAGCCGTCCGACCGAGTACGGACGCGCCAAGCGCGACCTGGAAGAGCACTTCCTCGCCGCCGGCGGCGTCGTCGTGCGCCTCGGTCTCGTCGCGGGATACGGCGGCATCTTCGGCCGCATGATCGACTCGGTGCGCCGCTCCGCGGTACTCCCGCTTCTCGACGGCGGCCGTTCTCAGGTTCTCGTTGTCAGCCCGCGCTTCCTGTTCGAGTTCATCACCGATTGTATCCGGCGCGATGCCGATCAGAGGCGGGGCCGCGTCTGGCACATCCACCAGCCGACACCTCATACCATGCGGGATCTGCTCTACGGCATCCGCCGGCACTGCGGTGCGTCCTGTCGCTTCGTGACGGTGCCGTCCGCGCTCGTCCTCTGGCCCCTCGTTGTCGCCGAGCGCATTCCACTGCTTCGCCTCCCCGTCAGTTCCGCGAACATCCGCGGACTCCGCATGACCCAGGGTGACGTGCCCTCCGATCTGACGCTTCTCGGGGGAATCGAGGAGCCACTCGACCGGTTGATCGAGGAAGCGACCCGCACATGAAGCGCAGACTCGCTCTCGGGGTGGTCATCAGTGCCGCGTTCCTGTGGATGGCGGTCCGCGGAATCGACTGGTCGCAGTTCGCGGCGTCGCTTCAACGCACTCGCTGGGTCTACCTCGTTCCCGCCGTCGTCTTCACGATGCTCGGGCACTTCAGCCGTTCCATCCGCTGGAAGTACATGATGGATCCGATCAAGAAGTGCCCCATCAGTTCCCTGTGGTCGGCCACCGCCATCGCCTTCATGGTGAACAACCTGCTGCCGGCCAGGCTGGGAGAGTTCGTCCGCGCGCTCGCGATCGGCCGCTCGGAGCGCGTGAGTCGGTCGGCGTCGTTCGCCACCATCGTCTACGAGCGCGTCGTGGACGTCTTCATACTCATCGTCCTTCTCTGGTACTGCATGTCGACCATTTCAGGCCCCCCGTGGATCGTGCGCAGCGGTGAGATTCTGATCGTCTTCAACGTCGCGCTCTTCGCGCTCCTCTACGCCATGGTCCGCTGGCGGGCCCGCTTCCGTTTCCTCCTGGCGCGCATGCTCCGGCCCCTCCCCGGCGAGACGCGCCGCCGTCTCAACATCTCCGCGGACTCCTTCGTCGACGGTCTGCGCGTCGTCACGCGCCCGCGCTCACTCCTTCCCATCGTGCTGTTCTCGATCGCCGTGTCGGGCTGCGCAATCCTCGGGGTCTACTTCTGTGTGCTGGCGTTTCGTCTCGACGTCCCCCTGCTCGCGAGTCTCTTCCTGATCGTGGTGATATCCCTCGGGTCCATGATCCCGTCCGCGCCCGCTTTTCTCGGGACCATGCAGTACGCGTGCGTGATCGGGCTCGCGGTGTTCGGCGTGCAACGCGCGGACGCGCTCGCCTTCTCGACCGTCTACCACGCGACCCAGTTCTTCCCGATCACGATTGCGGGCCTGTACTACGCGTGGCGATCCCACCTGCGCATATCCGAGCTGTCCGGGGGCAAGATCGAATGAGCCGCCCGGCGCCTGCCGGCCGGCGCATGCCTATGTGTCGTGGAGGAAGTTTGGAGGCGGCACCCGGATTCGAACCGGGGATAACGGTTTTGCAGACCGTCGCCTTAGCCACTTGGCTATGCCGCCTCAAGTCGAGCTAACTAGTTAGAATGTCAGGCAGTTTCGAGGCTTCCCGTGGCCTGGCCACGGGATCATCCGGCGGTTCAGGATACACAAAGGTCGCGCGTGCGTCCAGAGAATCGGCGTGATCGCACCGGACGTCGCGGCAGCCGGAGGAGCGGAAAAGACCGGGGGGGAAAAGAAATGGAGCGGGAAACGGGATTCGAACCCGCGACATCCACCTTGGCAAGGTGGAGCTCTACCACTGAGCTATTCCCGCTCCGTAACTAGCTGGTGCCCGGCCATTATAGCGGGCGCGCCCGACTTGTCAACCACCCGGAATCAGGGTGTCCGGGGCACCCGGACCCGCGCGGGGACGATCCACGCGTCCGGGTAGTAATGCCTCCGCATGGTGGCCAGCGCGGACTCCGCGCTCGCCCGGCCGACGTAGTCGCCGACCCGAACCTTGTACATGCCGGCGTCGAGATCGACGTAGGTCCGGACCCCGAGGCGCTCTCTGGCCACGCGAGCCGCGTTCTCCGCAACCTCGCGGTCGGCCGACGCGAACACCTGAA
>CAZPUV010000017.1:5910-18143 GCA_964589805.1 uncultured bacterium
CTGAATGCGGAACCCGTCCGCCGTGCTCTCCGGAACGGGCGGCGGCGAGCGAAGGGTGTCCGGCGGCGGCGCTTCCGCCTCGCTCACGTCCAGCGAGCCGGATGAGACCGGCATTTCCTCTACGTCGGCCTCCACCCGCGCGTCTTCGGCGCCCGCCGGGGGAATCCGTCCTTCGGAGCGGAAGTCGTACGGCTTCTCCTCGCTCGCCCGCGCCGGCCGGCTTGTTCCCGAGTGGCGCGGCGAGGCCGCACACCCCGCAAGGGCCGCCACCGCCAGTGCGACGAGCACAATCGACAGTCCCTGGATACGGGTGGGTCTGGTCATCGCGCGGACGATACCACCCGGAACCCGAAAACCCCAGAGCGAAAATGCCCGCGCGCTCATTCCGCCGTTCCGCTCACAACGCGGTAGTAGAACGCCTCCACCTGGTCGGCCACGAGGTCCCAGTTGTAGGTGGTCTCGCAGCGCCTCCTTGCCGTCTGCCCCAGCGCATTCCTGCCCGACTCGTCCTCCACGAGATCCTCGATGGTCTGGAGCAGCGCATTGACGTCGCCGCACGCGAAGTACCGTGCCGCGTCGCCCCCGACCTCGACGTTCTCGGGAATGTCGCTCAGGATGAGGGGCCGGCCGTGCGCCATGGCCTCGCAAACCGTCACGGGGAGCCCTTCCACGCGCGACGCCAGGCAGTACACGAGGCAGTGCGCGTACAGTTCCTGCAACGGCTCGCCGAACACGTCGCCGGTGAAGATCACACGCTCCCCCGCCATCCGGAGCAGCCGCTCCGAATACGCGGTCCGCGGCGACTCGGAACCGACGATGACGAGGTTCATGGGGCGCCGTGACTGGTTGAACGCCTCGATCAGCGTGTGCAACTCACGGTCGGGGATGATTCGGCCAACGGTCAGGAGATAGCCGCCGGGTTCGAGTCCGTACTTATCGAGGGCGGCCGTGCCCGGCGTGACGGACGGCAGGGTGGCGCCGTTGGGGATGTAGACCGCGGCGACGCCGTGCCGGGCCTGGATGTGCGCCTGCATGAGGCGCGACACGGCGATCAGTCCGTCGCTCCTGCGGGCACCGACCGCCTCCCCGCGTCTCAGAAACGACTTCGAGCGCGCCCCCCACTTGACCTGCCGCCAGTCGAGGGCGTGGAACGTGGATACGACGCGACGGCCGAACAACCCGGCCACGGGCGCGAACGCCGCCGGGCCGATACCGTGCAGGTGAACGATGTCATAGGAATGCAACAGCGCCGACTCGGCCGCACACAGCATCGCGTGCGAGGCCGCGTCCAGGTGCTTGCTGTGGATGCTCGGCCGGTAGGCCAGCTCCACGCCCTGGTAGCTGTCCCCTGCCCCGTCCTCGCGCAGGCGCGACCGGCAGTACGCCCGCACATGGTGGCCGCGCGCGGCGAGTCGGACGGCGATGCTCTCGACGTGGGTCTCGACCCCCCCGTAGCGCGCGGGCAGGCCCTTCTGCCCGATCATCGCGATGCGAAGGGGACGCATCCCCGTCCGGCGCGTCACGCCGCCACCGCCGCGGCCCGGCGCACAGACCCCGCACCGCGCAGGCCGCCGTGCTCAGCAGGATGCAACATGTTGACTTGGGAAACGACCACAGGCGGATGCCCGGCAAGGCGCGGACGTCAACGGGTCACGTGGGAGCGGAACTTCTCGCGCAGAATCCATCCCGCCGCGCGCGGGAGATTCTTCTTCAGCGACGAGCGGGCCGTGCAGATCATCCAGCACTGCTCGCAGCCATCGATCTCGGTGCGCACCTTGTGCGCCTCGTCGGACTCCCACACCTCCTCGAACGCGCGGCCCTTGAGATCCCCCATCGGCGACGGAATCGTCAGGCACGGGTATACCACACCTTCCGGCGCCAGGTAGAAGAAGTCTATTCCCGCCCGGCAGGCGAGGATACGGCGCTTCTCCTGGTTGAACACCAGGGTGCCGTTCTCGAAGTATGCGCGCAGCCACCGCTTCGGGTGATAGCTCCGCAACTCCTCCTTCATCACATAGCCGAGGGCGTCATAGAGGACGCTCGACGCAACATCCTGGTTCACCTGCGTGGAGAAGTAGATGTCGGAGTTCTGTGCAACCGCCGTCGTGAACTGCACGCCCATCTCGTTCGCCATGTCGTAGACGAGGCGCATCTCGTGGATGTTCTCGTTCATCGCCGTGAACCCGATCCTGATGTTCTCGAAGCCGCGCTCCTTCAGCTGGCGAAGGGTCTCGGTGGCGTTCTCCCACGCGCGGGGCACCCCGCGTATCCGGTTGTGCGTCTCTCCGATCCCATCCAGTGACACGCCAATGCCGATGTCCGGAATCGTACGGCGCAACTCCTCCATCGCGGAAATGATCTTCTCGGTACGGAACCCGTTGGTCGAGATGACGATTCGCGGTTTGTCGCACTTCTGGTGGATCACCTTCACGATGTCCACGACATCGCTGCGCATGAACGCCTCACCGCCGGAGACGTTGATGTCCTTCAGCGTCGACGGGATCTTCCCGTAATCATCGATCGACAGGAACTCCTGCGGCTTGAGCTGCCAGATGTTGCACATCTCGCAGCGCGCGTCGCAACGGTAGGTGAGCGCAATGATGGCGTCGGTCGGGTATCCGACCGGTCGGCTTCCGTTGGGATGGGGGTCGTTGTGAGTCATGTCAGGCCGCCATCAACTCCTGGAAAAGCAACTGGTACCCCTCTGTGGTACGCTCGATCGCGAAGCGCTCCCGAACTGCATCCCGTCCCCGCCCCGCCATCGCCGCCGCCGATTCACGGTTACCGAGAACATACGCAAGCCGCTCTGCGAGCGCCACGGCGTCGGCCGCGGGAATCAGGAGACCCGTCTCGCCGTCCTCGATGATCTCCGGCACCGAGCCCACGGCGCTCGCGACGACGGGGATGCCGGCGGCCATGGCCTCGATCAGGGCCAGGGGCAGCGTTTCCACCACGGCCCGCGACGGCAGGACCGCCACGTCCGAGGCATGCAGCAACCGCGCCACGTCCGAGCGAATCCCGAGGAATCGCACTCGTTCGGCGATTCCCATCGATTGCGCCATGCCCTCCAGCGCCCCTCGCCGCTCCCCGTCCCCCGCCAGAAGGGCGGTCACCGCCATGCCATCCTCGCGCAGGCCCAGGACGGCTTCGAGCAACACCTCGTGCGCCTTCTCCGGCCGCATCGCGGCGACCATGAGGACCACCCGCTCTCCATCACCGACGCCCAGGTCGCGGCGCGCAGTCCTGCGGGTCTCCTCGGTCACGGGCGGATACGCGCCCAGGTCGATGCCGTTCTCGATCACGCGCACGATCGACACCGGAAGTCCTTCGTGTCGATGCAGGTAGCGGGCGTGCGACCCCGAAACCGCCACCACGCGCTCCGTGAAAGCCATCAGCATCCGGTCGACGCCCCCAAACACGCCTTTCCTGCCCACGAGTCCGGTGGCGTGCGATGCGACCACCATTCCCCTGGCCCCGCACGCGAGCCCCGCCAGTCGTCCGAGCGTCATCGCGTCGTGGTGATCGAGACAGTACACGACGTCCGGGCGGTAATTCCTGAACAGGCGCGCCAGATGCAGCAGCGCCGCCGGGTGACTGCGGCCCGTCGCGATTCGCTCGACGGCCGTGAAGCCTTCCGCGACGAGGGCACGACCCACCGGACCGGCTTCGTGAAGGAAGTAGAGGTTGACGCTGAAACGATCCGCCGGCAGGCGCCGCAGAACGTCGGCGGTGACCCGCTCTGCGCCCCCGACGCCGAGCGTCGAGGCAACCAGGGCCACACGGATGTTCCCGGCCGCCACGGTGTTCAGGACGTCTCGGCCCCCGGCGACGCGCTCGCGACCGGCTCCACGTCGATCATTCGCCCATCTTCGCGCAGCGACGTCATGGCGGCGTCCAGAACCCGTACCACTTCCAACCCGTGAACCCCCGAACTCCGCGATGGGACCTTCTTCTCGACGCAGTCTGCGAAATGCTGGCAGGCGACCTTCAGCGGTTCGCTGTCGTCGAGCTTGGGAATCAGAATATCGCCATAACGATACGACAGCTGGAACTCGCCAAACGTGTCGTAATGCGGTGTCACCGTCACACCTTTGTCGTAGATACGAATCTTCTCCAGGGCGCTCACGTCGTCATAAACCAGCATCTTCCGGCTGCCCACCACGGTGGTGGAACGGATCTTGTTCGGGTTCAGCCAGCTCACGTGGACGTGTGCGAGAACCCCGCTTGGATAGCGAAGCGTCAAAAACGCTACGTCCTCGACGTTCTTGCGGATATAGGAGCCCGCCTGACTCGACACCGACTCGGGCATCGCACCGAGGATGTAGTTCAGAATGGACACGTCGTGGGGTGCGAGGTCCCAGAGCACATTGATGTTCTCCTGGAATATGCCCAGGTTCACCCGCGTCGTACTGATGTAGAGGATCTCGCCGAGTTCACCCGACTCGATGACTTCCTTGATCTTGTTGACCGCTGCCGTGTACACGAACGTGTGCCCCACCATCAGAACCACCCCCTTCTTCCGCGCCTCCCCGACCATCGATGATCCTTCTGCGGGCGAGATCGCGAGGGGCTTCTCCACGAAGACGTGCTTGCCCGCGCGGATCGCTTCCAGCGTGAGCTCGCAGTGGGTCTCCGGGGGTGTCGCCACGACCACCGCGTCGATATCGCCGCGCTCCAGCACGCGCCTGTAGTCGGTCGCGGTGTCCAGATGCGGATAGAGCGAGCGCATGTGCGACAGCCGGTCCTCGTTGAGATCGGAACACACCAGGACGCGTGTGCTCTGCAGGTGGGAGAAGTTCCTGATGAGGTTGGGGCCCCAGTAGCCGCAACCGATTACACCGATGCGAACCAAAGCTGTACTCCTCTTGCTGTGTAGTGGATCTCAGTAGCCACCGAGCCCGAACAGCATCACGGGCACGGTACGAAGCATGATCTTCAGATCGAGCGTCAGAGACCAGTTCTCGATGTAATACAGGTCGAGCATGACCATTTCGTCGAGCGGGACCGTGCTCCGTCCGCTGACCTGCCACAGGCCGGTGAGGCCCGGCTTCACCGCAAGCCGGCCGCGGTGCCACTCCTTGTAGTGGGCCAGTTCGTACGCCAGAGGCGGGCGGGGGCCCACCAGGGTCATGTCTCCCATGAGAACGTTGATGAACTGCGGCAACTCATCGAGACTCGTCCTGCGCAGAAAACGCCCGATCGAGGTAACACGAGGGTCGTTCTGAATCTTGAAGACGGGCTTGAACTGCGATTCGCCCTCCTGCATCAGACGTCCCTTGATGAATTCCGCCGCGAAGCTACGATGTTCCGCGTCGCTGTTGTCCACCAGCATCGTTCGGAACTTGTAGAACTTGAACGGACGGCCGTCCTTCCCCACGCGGTCCTGTACGAACAGCACGGGGCCTTCGGACGTGAGTTTAATGAAGATCGCGATCAGCCCGTAGAACGGAAGGCCGAACACGATGACCGCCAGGGAAAACAGCACGTCCAGGACGCGCTTGCACACCATGGCGGCCGAGCGGAGGTCTTCAGAGGGCACCGCGACCGTGTACGATCCCCGTGCGGCTTCGGAGGCGTACAGCGGCACAACCTTCTGATCGGAGTATCGGAACGTTGCAAGGTTCTTTTTCACGGCTGCAGACCTTTCGAATCTGGTGGGTACACTCATACTGATACTTCGACCTTGCTCAACACGTCGGTCACGTGGTCGACCTGCTCGTCCGTCAGTTCCGGGAAGACCGGAAGCGACACGAGCCCTGCCGACAACGCCTCGCTCACTGGAAACACCTCGCCATTGCGTACGATGTGGGTGTAGCCCGGCTGGCGATGAGCGGGAGCGACGATGTGTCGTCCCCAGCCAATGCCCGCCGCCGTGAGCGCATCCTGGACCACGCGCTGTCGCGGGTGCCGCACGGCCAGGATGTGGAAAACCGGTTCCGAGCCCGGAACGCGGCGCTGGAACGTGTACTCCGTTCCCTTCAACCGCGACTGGTAACGCTCCGCGATCCGGCGGCGGCGCTGATTCCAGCCGTCCAGATGCGGAAGTTTGACGCTCAGAACCGCTGCCTTCAACGTGTCGAGCCGGTAGTTGTAACCGAGCCGTGGAAACACGTTCGGCTCGACCTGCCCGTGGTGCCTGAGCGCCCGGACCCTTGCCGCGATGCCGGCGTCGTTCGTCGTGAGCGCGCCGCCATCGCCGATCGTCCCCAGGTTCTTCGTCGGGTAGAATGAGAACGCGGCCGCGTGGCCGAACGATCCCACCTTCCGACCCATGAACGTCGCCCCGTGCGCCTGGCAGGCATCCTCGACCACGGCGATTCCGTGGCGCGAGGCGATGGACATGATGGACTCCATGTCACACGGCTGCCCGTACAGGTGAACCGGGATGACCGCCCTCGTCCTGGGGGTGATCGCCCGCTCGAGTAGTGATGGATCGAGACAGAAAGTGTCGGGGTCGACGTCTACTTGAACCGCCGTCGCGCCGGTGTAGAGGATGGCCTCGACCGTCGCGATGAACGAATTGGGAACGGTTACAACTTCGTCGCCGGGTCCGATTCCGAGCGCAACGAGCGCCATGTGCAGCGCAGCCGTACCGGAACTCAGGCCGACCGCGTGCTCGCAATCGCAGTACTGCGCGAACTCCCGCTCGAAGTCACCGAGTGCGCCGCCCAGCACGAAATCCCCGCGGTCGAGCGTGCGTTGCACGACCGCGTCGATCTCAGCCCGGAGCACCCGATGCTGAAGCGAAAGGTCCAGAAACGGAACCGTTGGCTTGTACCCCATTAAGACACCCGGAATTGTCTCGACCCTTGCCCCTACCGCGAGACGATTGATTTTAGCACACTTACAGTGTCCGCTTCCAGTGTTAATACGGGGCGGAAATAGAGCGTCACGGAAGGCTGCGCGCAGCGGTTTCACGGGCCAGACGCCGGATGCCCTCCCCGCGCGCGGACGGCCCGAAGCGCTGCCAGGCGGCTTCCCTCGCGTCCTTCGCCACTCTCGCCGCGAAGGCCGGATCGGCGAGCAGGAGTTCGATCCAACGCCTGTACTCGCCGGGAGTTCGGGCGACCAGCACCTCGCGGCCCTCCTCGAGTTCCATCCCGGCGACGGCCACGGGCGAGCACACGACCGGCAGGCCGGCTGCCATGGCCTCGATGATCCGGATCCGCAGACCGCCTCCGAAGCGAAGCGGCACCAGCAGGCAGGCAGCCCGGCGCAGGAACACTCCCGGGTCGGCCGTGTGCCCGGCGACGGTCACGCCGGGCCTAGATCCGAACCCCCCCACCTCGGGAGGGAGCGCCCCCCCCACGATCGTGAACCGGACTCCCGGGATGGAAGCGAGCGCCGGGTGCAGATCGCGGACGAAGTGGGCGAGCGCGTCGCGGTTGAACACCGCTCCCATCGCCCCGATGAAGAGGACTTCGCGGGAATCCCGCGCACCGGTCTCGCGCACGAAGGCGCTCTCGGGCAGTCCGAATGGAAGCACGTCCGCTTCCGTTCCGCCGGAGAGCCGCGTTACCGCGCGCGCGTCGTCCGCCGTCAGGGCCCACACGCGTGATGCGCGCCGGTAGGCGCGCGTCTCCTCGCGTCGCTCCAGCGCCGCGCCCATCATGGCGGTCAGACGGCGGACGGGATTGCGTTCCAGAAGCGCACGATCGCGGTTGACCGCCTGGTCGATGTCGTGGGTGAGCAGAACCGTACTTGCTCTCGGGAAGATCTCCAGCAGCGGGAACAACTGCCAGTACTCCACGATCACCAGGTCGAACGGTTCCGCGGCCAGGGAACGCGCGCACGCGACCAGCGAGCCGGGACAGTCGTAGAGGCTCTTGAGCGAGCGTCGCGTGGCGAACGAACGCAGGGAGTAGGCGACCTTGTAGACGACGCGCGCGGCGAAGCCTCGGCGATTCGCCGGCAACACCGTGACGACGCGCGTGCACCATCGTTCGAGGGCGCGCGCATGCTCCGCCTCCGACGGCCCGAGAATCCGCGCGAGCAGCGTGACGTCGTACTCCTGCGCCAGCGATTCGATCATCGCGAACGAAAGCACCTTCGTTCCCTGCTCCGGCGGGTACGGGAGCACCGGCTTCACGATGAGAATCCGCCCGCGGGTCATGACGCGCGTCCCGTCGCGAGTTCCCGGTAGATGGCACCCATCGCCGCGACATGCCGTTCGATCGTGAAGTTCGACTCGAAACGCGCCCTTGCGGCGGCACCCATGCGCGACCGGAGCCCGGGGTCTGCGAGCAGGGTCTCGAACGCTCTCGCGAGACCCGCGCGGTCTCCCGGCTCGACGAGCAGGCCGGTCTCTCCGTCGATCACCGCCTCCGGAATCCCGTACACGCGGGTCGAGACCACGGGCAGGGACGCCGCCATCGCCTCGAGTATGCAGTACGGCATTCCTTCCATACGCGACGGGAGCGCGAGCACGTCGCCGGCCGCGAGCATCCCGCTCACCCGCTCCGGAGCGACACGCCCGAGGAAGGTCACACGCTCGCGAACGCCGGCCCGCTCCGCGAACGCTTCGGCGCGAGCGCGATCCGTACCGTCGCCCGCGACGACCACGTGCCACCGCCCGGCGACATCAGAAAGCGCCTCAAGTAGATCGCACAACCCTTTGTGTGCTATAAGATTGCCGACGAACCACACCAGCATGGTCCCGGCGTCGACGCCCAGGCCCATCCGCGCCTCGGTCCGTGCTTCCGGACGCGTCGCCCCCGCTTCGACTCCATTGTATACGACCCGGATCTTCGTCTCCGGCACGCCCTGGCGGACCCGCAGCAGCTCGGCATTCGCGTGCGACATCGTCACCGCGAGGTCCAGCCAGCGGAACGCCAGACGCTTGACCGCGGCCCGCTTCCACAGCCGCTCCACCATCGGGAGGTGCTCGGTCACGACGGTTCGTGCCCCGCACAGCCGGCCCAGCGGCACGAGCAGCCCCGTCTGCCCGCTGTACGGGCCGGGCATGTTGACGTGGACGATATCCGGTGAGCACGCCTTGAACGCCTTCAGGATCCCGGCCGCGTGCGCCGGCCGGAACGGGAGGTTCATCGCGCTGCGCATCACCCGAACCCCCTTTGCCTCGAGGCCCCGCGCCCAGGCGTCGAGTCCGTCCTCCCCGTCGGCTCTTCGCACCAACACGGAGACCTCGAACTCACCGGGATCGAGCGCAAGCGCGAGGCGCGACACGTACAGTTCCGCACCGCCGAGGAAACCGGCATCGACCGCATAGCAGACGCGGATCATCGCGTGCGCTCCGGCACCGTCACGCGGATTGCTCCGCACGCCACACCCGAGTAGCGGTCACGGTTGTAGAGGAGATCTGTGACGTCGATGTTCGGCAGGAGCGTCTCCTCGACCACGCTTACCTCCGCTCGGTACTTCCCCGGCGCCGCATTGCCCGGAACCCGGATGTAGAACGTCTCGGCGAGATCGGTTCCGATCGGCCACAGGTCGGGCTCGAACACGCCGTGTCCGGGCCGCTCGTCCGCGCGGAAGCGCAGAAGCACGCCGGCCCTCCGCTCCCGCGACCGCCGCGCGTGCTTGTCTCCGGGCCAGCCCCTCTCGACGGGCACGCTCTCGTGGTCGAAGCGGAAGTGGTAGCGCAGCGGCGTACCGTAGGACGACACGCGGTTTCGCCGGTACCCGAGCGTTACGGTCAGGGCGTCGCCGGGCGCGACCGTCGCCGGCTCCACCGCGAACCCGGTGATGTCGAAGAGTTCCCCGGGGACCTCGACACCACACTCGCCGCCAGGGCCCGTCTCCGCGCGCACGGGCGCTTCCACCCCCGACCAGCGGTCATTGAATATCCCGCGCGGGTCGAAGCGGAAAATCGCGTAGCCATCCCCCGTCTCAACCTCGCGGAACAGCTCCGGCATCGACTGCAGCCGGCGCAACGCGGCTCCGTACAGAAGGGGATTGCCGGGTGTCAGGTAGTCCGTTGCGATTCCCCACTCGATTCCGCTCAGCACCACGAAGCTCACGCGATACTCGCGGCACACCGTCACCGCCGCGTGAGGATTCACGTACGGAGACAGCGCGTCGCGCACCGCTCGCAGCCGCTCCACGGCCCGCGCATCGGCCGGATTCGCGTGTTGCTGGAATATGGCCACGAAGCGGTGGCTCGTCACCGCGCTCAACTCATACGCAGTCACCGGATCGCTGAGGATCGTGCTGCCCGTGGCGAGATCGGCCACCGCGGCGTTCAGTCCGGCGTAGCGGGCGCGACCATCCGCGCGTCCGAGTCCCGCGGCGTCCCTCGCGAAGGCGCGCAGGGCCGGAGCCACGAACACCACGGCCCACCCCGCGAGGAGCAGCGCGGCCGTCGCGCGCGCGGGTACGCGGCTCGAGCGCGCCTTCCGCACCAGCCACGCCACCGTGACCACCACCACCGCGTACACCGGCGCGTTCAGCAGCGCTCGAAACGCCATGTAACTGGCGTGCTCGAACGCGAAGGTCGCGAGCGGCGGAACCAGCGCCACCGCGACCGGAAGCAGTGACACCGCAAGGACGGCGCGCGCGCGCGGGTCCGAGCGGGCCGCGACCGCGGTCAACGGAAGCAGGACGATCCCTCCCAGGAACACCATCCCGTGCTGGCGGAGGATCTCGACCGGACTCATCACGAACCATTCCCCGCCCACGGTCATGATGCCCTGGGCATGGGCGTGTATCTCGTTGGCCGACGGAAGTCCCCCGGCCGAGACGAGACGCGCGGCGAGTGCGCCGGCGGCCCCGGCCATGAACCACACGGAGACCCGCCAGGCCGCCGCTCGCTTCATCCCGAGCGCCCCCGGGAACAGGAGCAGCGTCGCGGCGAACACCGCGAGGTGCACCGCGAGGCCGAAGTGGACGAAGACGCCGCCCGCCGCGCACAGTCCCGGCACGAGAGCGCGCGGATGCGCCGCGAATACGCCGCGCAGAACCAGCCCCGCGAGCACCCAGTACCACACGGCGGCCAGGTTCTGCCCGTACGACGAGGCGTTCACGAGCTGCAGCGCGGTTCCCGAATAGGACAGGAAGAACAGAAGCATGCACACCGCGAGCGCCGCTCCCGTGCCGACGAACGCCGAAGTGAATCCCGCGAAGGCCAGCACCGTCAGCGGGAACATCACGACGCGGAGCATCTTCCACATCACGACGGGATCCGCTCCCGCGATGTGGGCGCACAACGCCACGGTTGCATGGAACGCTCCCTTGCGCGGGTCGGGGGGGAGCGCTGCGTCGTTCACCGCCTGCGCCAGCACGCCGTCCGGCTGCATCGAGTCGAGCGCGATCACGCGACGGACGTAGCCCATGTGGTCGTAAGCGTCCTCCGCCCCCGTGTAGCGCGGTGCGTACAGGGCGGACAGCGCCAGCAGCGCGGCCGTGAGCGCCAGACCCGTCCGGACACCGCGGCGCGCGCGAACCCCGCGCCACTTCATCCCCCGAACGCGCCCGAGCTCCCGGGCGAGGATCGCACCGCAAGCGCCGAGAAGGAGCCACGTCGTGATCGTGGCGTAGAGAGAGAAACGCGTTCCGGCGAAGACGAAGACCTGTGCGAGTACCGCGTGCAGGGAGAGCAGGAGCACCGCGGAGGCAGGCAGCACGCAGACGAGGAACGGCACCCCGCCTGCCGCGAACCGGGTGAGCGACGCCGCGAGCACCATCGCGGGAGCTGCGATCACGCCGACCAGCGCCACGACGGCACGCGCCGATTCCGGCGTCGAGTCCAGGAATCCCGCCGCGAGCAGCCCGACGGACGCGAATCCCGCCAATGCGCACGCGGCGCGCACAGCCGGCGTCATCAGCTGAATCGCTTCGTCACCAGGAAGAACAGATTGCGGAATCCGTCCCGCCACTTCTGCAACTTCACCTCGCCTACCCGGGGGTGGTAGTTGATGGGATACTCGCCGAACCGAATCCCGGGATGCCGGATCGCTTCGATCTTGATCTCCTCCGAGAACGCCATGCCGTCGCTCGTGACCTTCAGCCCCGGGTAGATCGACGATCGAAACACCCACATCCCTGACTGCGAGTCCCTGACCAGGCGCAGATACAGCACCGCCATCCCGACGGTGAGAACCATGTTCCCCACCTTGTTGGAGAAGTTCATCGCCTTCGGGTTCTTCAGCGGAAACCGTGAAGCGCTCACGAAATCCAGCCCGCTGTCCACCAGATGGTCCACGAGCTCGGGGATCTGCTCCGACGGGTACGTGCCGTCCCCGTCCAGGGTGACGGTGACGTCACCGGTGACGGCC
>CAZPUV010000018.1:0-3434 GCA_964589805.1 uncultured bacterium
ATCCACCAGCACGATCCGATCGCACGTCACGAACGGCGCGAGCGAGCGGCGAGGAAGCGCCAGGCCGGTTGATCGCCGTGCCGGCCGCGGACGACCCGACCCGGGCCGAGTGATGCTCCCGGTAGAAGAGGCTCCCGGCGCTCGTTCGCGCGCCGCGTTCAGGACTCGCCGATGTCCGGCCGCATCCGCACGAACACCGGCTCCCGGAGGGTTTCGTTCGGGGTGATGGTGCCGTAGGCGACTTCGCACCACAGCACCGGTTCGAGCCAGGTCGTCTCCCTGTCGTCGACCGGTCTTTCCTTGATGACGCGTTTGCCCGTCGGGATCTTCTCGAGTTCTTTCAGCACCGTTTCCAGCGTGCGGTCGTCGAAGCCGGTCCCCACCTTTCCGAGATAATGCCAGCCGCCGTCGCGCGGCTCCGCGATGTGGAGCGCACCGAACGTCGCCGCGCGATCGCCCTTGCCGGCCGTGTACCCGATGATCACGCAATCCAGGGTATTGCGCGTCTTGATCTTGAGCCAGGCGTCGTTGCGGCGCCCGGGGGTGTAGAGGCTTCCGGCCTTCTTGGCCATGATCCCCTCGAGTCCCATCTCCCCGGCCGCCTTGAACAGCGCCGGGCCGTCGTCGACCGTCTGGCTCACCCGGTACGACGAGTCCTTCTTGATGGCGTCCGCCATCCACTCGCGCCGCCGCTCCACGGGTTCATTCACCAGTGGACGACCATCCAGATACAGGCAGTCGAACACGTAGCACACCACGGGGTGCTTCCTGCGCGCGCGTTCGGCGGCGTCGCCCTTCTGGCGCATGCGGTTGATCACGTCGCGGAAGACCGGCCGTCCGGCGGAGTCCAGGCATACGATCTCGCAGTCGAAGAGCCCGCACGTGGCGCGGAACGCCGCCGCCGCGTCGGTGAGCTCCGGAAACGCCGCGGTGATGTCGTTCTGGTTGCGCGAGAGGATGCGCACCGCACCCTCGTCGAGCGAGATCATCGCACGGATGCCGTCCCACTTGACCTCGTAGATCCAGTCGCCGCGAGTGGGGACTTCCCGCGACAGCTCCGCCAGCATCGGCTCGACGGGTTCGACGAGCCAGTCGGTCTGCGGGGCATCCACGCGCTCCAGCAGGTTCTCCTTGTTGCGCGTGGGAATGATGCGGTACTCGCCCGTGAGCCCGCGGCTCGACAGGCGCACGTAGAACGAGTCCTTCTTCTGCTTCGTCACTTCGTAACGACCCGACGCGTACACCCACATGTCGCCTCCGCCATACTCGCCCTTCGGGATCGTGCCTTCGAAGGTCAGGTACTCGATGGGGTGGTCCTCGGTCTGCACCGCGAGCCGCTTGATGCCGGGACGCGGCGGGAGACCCTTCGGTACCGCGTAGGATCGCAGCACGCCGTCCATTTCGAGACGGAGATCGTAGTGCAGTCGCGAGGCGTGGTGGCGGTGCACGACGAAGCGATTCGTGCCTTCCTCGGATCCCTGCGGCGCGGGCTCCGGGGTTTTCGAGAACCGGCGTTTCTTTGCGTACGTCTCGAGCTGCTCGGGGGTCTTGTGCTTGCGAGATGCTGGCAGCGAACGCCTCGCCGTTGGCGCGGCGCGGGAGGTATGCAGCTCCACGGCGAACGCGTGCATGCCCTCCCACACGTCACCCTCGCGCTTGACGATGTCGGGGACGTTGCGCACGTGGAAGGCGCGCACGCCTTCGATCTGGTGCAGCTGCTCCCAGCGCAGCGGCATCGACACCGTCGCCCCCGGGAGCCCGCGCACGCTGTACGCGGAGACGATCGTCTGCGACGGGCGGTTGCGGTAGATGTCGATGAGGATCTTGTCGTCGCGCTGGTTCTTCTGGATGCGGAGCGTGCAGGTCTTCGCGTGCGCCGCGACGAAAGGCTTCGCGATGGACTGGGTGGCCTGGAACACGGTGTCGAAGTCCCACTTCGGTTCGACGGGTGCCACGATGTGGAGTCCCTTGCGGCCCGTGGTCTTCACGAACGCGTGGTAGCCGTGCGCCTCGATGGCCTCGCGGAGCGCGAGGCCGGTGTCGGCGATCAGTTCCCACGGCGCACCGTCGGGTGGATCGACGTCGAACACGAAGTAGTCCGGGTTGTCGCGGTGTTTCACCCGGCAGTGCATCTGGTGCATCTCGATGCATGCGAGGTTCGCGAGCCACACCAGCGACGCCTCCTCGGTGGGAATGAAGTAGCGGATCGACTTCGTCTCGTCGCCGATTTCGGTGCTCTCGATCCAGTCGGGTGTCCAGTCGGGCAGGTTCTTCTGAAAGAACGTCTCTCCGTGGATCCCGTCGGGGAAGCGCACCAGCGAAAGCGGCCGCCCGTGGATGTGGGCGAGAATCGTGGGCGCGATCGTGAGATAGTACTGAATCAACTCGGCCTTGAGGACGCCGTCCTCGGGCCAGAGCACCTTCTTCAGGTTCGACAGCTCGATCCTGCGCTTGCCGACTTGAACCACCTGGGAGGAACGGGCCATAATGGCATTATAGAAGGAGCCGCCATGAACCTCTACGCCGGAACCAGCGGATATTCATACAAAGAATGGAAGGGGTTCTTCTACCCCGAGAAGATCCCCAACGACGAGATGCTCGCTTTCTACGGGAAGAAGCTCCCCGCGGTCGAGATCAACAACACGTTCTACCGCCTGCCGAAACGCGAGCTGCTCGCCGGCTGGGCGGAACAGGTGCCGGCGAAGTTCCGCTTCGCGATAAAGGCCTCGCAGAAGATCTCGCACATGAAACGCCTCAAAAACGTGGACGAGGAAACCAGTTACCTCATGGACGCCGTCGGCGAGATGGGGAAGAAGCTCGGCGTGGTGTTCTTCCAGCTGCCGCCGAACTTCAAGCGGGACCTCGAGCGTCTGGAAGCGTTTCTGGACACGCTCCCGAAGCAGATCCCGGTGGCGTTCGAGTTCCGCCACGCCACCTGGTTCGAAGACGCCGTCTTCGATCTCCTGCGAAGACACAACGTCGCCCTGTGCCTGGCCGACGCGGACGACGATCTCGATGTTCCGCTGGTGAGCACGGCCGACTGGGGGTACCTGCGCCTGCGCCGACCCGGATACTCCGCGGACGAGTTGAAACAATGGCGCAAGTGGGTCGGCGACCAGGAGTGGAAGAGCGCGTTCGTCTTCTTCAAGCACGAGGACGAGGGCGCCGGACCGCGCATGGCGACGGAGTTCCTCGCGATCGGTTCGGGCTGAAGGAGTTATCCAACCTGACGTCTTGAAATCTCCGGCTGTCTGTGGTATAGGTGAACCTTCCGGGGCCCCCGACCCGGGGCCTCCAGCAGTGCACGCCCAACCGGAGGTTCGCCATGCGCATGCGATACTCTCGGTTCCTGTCCCTCCTTACCGCATTCTCCGTGTTCGCCCTGATGGGCTCCGCGGCGTTGGCGACGATCACCACGGAAGGCCCCCCGGCGC
>CAZPUV010000018.1:3444-7587 GCA_964589805.1 uncultured bacterium
GACGATGCGACGCTTCGCGCGATGGAAGCACAGTCGAACGGGACCTATATCGTCCCCGGCAAGACGCCGCCGCCGGCGCTCACGCCCGGGCTGATCGGCCCCGCCATCGAGTGCTACGACTTCGACGACAACGGGACTCTTTCAGGCGGTTTCGTATACATTCCACCCGACCCGCATTGCGCGGTCGGCCAGACGCACGTCATCAACATCGTGAACGTGGGCATCGAGTGGCGCCCGAAGAACAACCCGTTGGACACGCCGGAGTACCAGGCGTTGTTGTCCACGTTCTTTGCCGGCGTACCCGGTGGTCTCGGAACGGCCACGTTCGACCCGAAGGTTATCTACGACCAGTATTCGGACCGGTTCATCGTCATCACGCTCGAGCGCGTGACGAGTCCAACACTCCAGTCGCGAATTCTGGTGGCTGTTTCCAAGACGAGCAACCCGAACGCGGGCTGGTGGCTGCATTCCATCAACTCCGGGTTGGTGATCAGCGGGGCCGTCCGCTGGGCCGACTACCCGGGCTTTGCCCTGGACGATGACGCGGTCTATGTCACCAACAACATGTTCAACAGCGCGGGCACGGCTTACTACGGTTCGCGCCTCTGGATCATCCCCAAGACGGGGGCATACAGCGGCCCGAACGGCGCCCTCACGTCCACCGTGTACGACCCGTGGGCTCTCGTCGGTCAGAGCGGCTTTGCAACGACCACGCAGCCCACGCACATGTACGGTCCCGAGCCGGCCAACGTGGGCACGTTCCTCGTCGCCTACTCGGGCCTCTCGGACGGTGTTCTTGAGTACGTCAACTTCATCCGTGTCGACAACCCGCTGGGCGCGCCGGTGTTCACGTTCCAGCAAATGCTGGTGGGTGACATCGAAACCGCCCCTTCGCCGAGTTTCCCGGGTGTGCCGCAGCTGGGAACGACGCGTTTGATCCGGGCGAACGACCGGCGGGCGCTGAACGCGGTGTGGCGGAACAACAACCTGTACTTCTGCGCGTCGACGCTGGGCAATTCCGGCACGAACGTGGGTCAGGTGACCGCCCACTGGTGGCGCGTCAGCACCGTGAACCTCGCCGCGCTGGCCCTGGCCGATCAGGGCGACGCGGGCGCGGATGACCTCGGTGCGGGCACGCATACGTTCTTCCCATCGGTGATGGTCGATTGCGACGACAACATGGCACTTGGCTTCTCCGCGTCGAACGCGGCCATCTACTGCGGCGCGTACTACGCCACCCGTATGGCCACCGATCCGGCCGGGACGATCGGCGCGACCGGGACGCTCGCGCTGGGAGTCGACTGGTATGTCCGGACGTTCAGCAGCAGCACCACCGCAACCAGCCGCTGGGGCGACTACAGCGGCCTGTCGATCTGCCCGGTGGATCAGTCGACATTCTGGGTGTACAACGAGTACGCCGGTCCGCGCGGCACGCCGACCACCGTAAGTGGCGTCACCGAGGATGGCCGCTGGCACACCAAGCTCGGCAGGTTCATGCTGAAGCAGCCCGTCAGTGTCGCGATCACGTCGTTCTCCGCGCGTTACGCGGACGGCGCCGTGACGCTCCGCAGCACGTTCCGTTCGGACCTCGGCGTCCAGGCGGTCAACGTGTACCGCGGCAACGGGAGCGGCGATCTCAAGCTGGTGGACACGGTCTTCGGAACGGACGGGCGCGGTTTCGAGTACGCGGACCGGGGCGTCGAGCCCGGAAACGCGTACCGCTACCAGATCGGGATCACGGACGCGGACGGCGAGTTCCTCTCGCCGGTCGAAGAGGTCAAGGTTCCGAAGATGACGGCGTCGCTCGGACAGAACACGCCGAACCCGTTCAACCCGACCACGCTGATCAGCTTCACGCTGCCGGCGCGCGAGCGCGTGACCGTTTCCGTCTATGACGCGAGCGGCCGCCTGGTTCGTACGCTGGTGGATGATGTCCGCGGCGTGGGTTCGCACGACGTGGAGTGGGACGGCCGCGACAACGCGGGTGTCACTGTCGGCTCGGGTGTGTACTTCTATCGCCTCACGGCGGGCAAGTACACGGAGTCGAGAAAAATGGTGATGCTGAAATAGCGGATCCGTTTTTCGCAAAGTGGAAGCGTGGGGCGCCCGCCTGGTGCGGGCGCCCCTTTTTTCGCCCCGGGCGGCGTGGTACAATAGACGGTGAATTCGCGCGTACGATCGCCGGTCGCGCGGTTGGCCCTAATCAGGAGGAATCGGAATGCGTTCAAGAGCCCTCTACGCCCTCGCCGTCGGCATCGCGGCGAGCTGCCTGTCCATCTCGGCGTTTGCCGGAGTTCGTCTGGGCGAAGTCCCCGTTCCGTCCGTTGGATCCGGCGTTCTGGCGGGGGAGACGGTGTCACCCGCCACGGATCCCGGACTCACGAAGCTGCCGAAAGGGCCGCTCCCGCCGATGGGGGCGCCGCCGCTCTCCGGCGCGGCGATCGAGTGTTTCAACTACAACAGCAACAGCACCTATGCCGGATCATTCTTCATCCCACCCGATCCGCACTGCGCGGCGGGACTGGATCACGTGATCAACATCGGCAACGTGGTGCTCGAGTGGCGGCCCAAGGTGGGTATCGCGGACGCGCCGCAGTTCATCGACGACCTCAAGGGCTTCTTCAGCGCGCTGCCCGGCCCGGTGCCGACCCCCGGCCCGGGAACCTCGCTGGCGACGTCCACCTTCGACCCCAAGGTGATCTACGACCAGTATGAAGATCGCTTCGTGGTGATCACGCTGGAGCGCTGGGACACGGGGATCGGGAACGCGTCCAACCAGTCGCGGATTCTCGTTGCCGTGTCGAAGACGTCGAATCCGAACGACGGGTTCTGGTTCCACGCGATCGATTCGAAGATCAACATGGGCGGGCTCGACCGCTGGGCGGACTACCCGGGCCTCGCCATCGACGACAAGGCCGTGTACATCACCAACAACATGTTCGCGTTCACCGGCGGCGGACTGGGATACGGCGGCGTGCGCCTGTGGATCATCAACAAGACCCCGACGTACGCGGGTCCGAACAACAGCATCGCCGTCACCGTCCACGATCCGTACGGTGCCTCGGGGCAGCCCGGTTTCGCCACCACGACCCAGCCCGCGCACATGTACGGCGCGCTGCCGAACGGCTTCGACGGCAATCCGCTGGGGACGTTCCTGGTGAGCTACTCCGGTCTCAGCGACGGGGTCAACGAGTATATCGACGTCGTGCAGGTCACCGATCCGCTCGGAACACCCAACTTCCAGTTCCAGCAGCTGTTCGTGGGGAACATCGACAACACGGCGGCGGCCCAGCCCGACGCGCCGCAGTTCGGGAGCGTCTACGCGATCGAGACCAACGACCGCCGCGCGCTCAACGCAGTGTGGCGTGCGAACAATCTCTACATGTCCGCCACGGTGGTTCCGCCGTCCGGCCCCGACGCGGGTCAGGCCACGGCGCACTGGTGGAGGATCAATACCACCAACCCCCTCGCGCTTGTGAACGCCGATCAGGGGAACGTGGGCGCCGAGGATCTCGGTACGGGAACACACACGTTCTTCGCGGCGGTCATGGTAGATTGCGACCTCAACATGGCGGTCGGATTCTCCGCGTCGAATGCCGGCATTTTCTGTGGTGCGTATTACACCACACGCCTTGCCGGGGATCCTGCGGGAACCGTGAGCGCGACCGGGACGCTCCAGCCGGGCGTGGATTTCTACAAGCGCTACTTCAGCGGTCCGCGGAACCGCTGGGGTGACTACAGCGGCCTCGCGCTCTGTCCGAGGGGCGAAGCCGACTTCTATGTGTTCAATGAGTACGCCGGTGTGCGCGGCAACGCGGGCACGGGGAGCCAGGGCGCCGAAGACGGCCGCTGGCACACCAAGCTCGGCGTGTTCCGTGTGAAGGCCCCGACCGCGGCGGGCGACACGCCGGTCGCGACGCGGCTCCAGCAGAACATCCCCAATCCGTTCAACCCGACCACGTCGATTCAGTTCACGCTGGCTTCGCGTGAGCACGTGACCCTCGCGATCTACGACGCGAGCGGCGCGCTGGTGCGCACACTCCTGGAAGGCGTACGCTCGGAGGGGGTGCACGACGTCCAGTGGGATGGCCGTGATGCTCGCGGGACCCGGATGGGTTCGGGCGTGTACTTCTACCGGCTGAC
>CAZPUV010000018.1:7597-17864 GCA_964589805.1 uncultured bacterium
GAATCGAAGAAGATGGTGCTGCTGAAATAGGGCGCAACCGCATTCCAACGAACGAAGGGCGCCCGGGATCGTCCCGGGCGCCCCTTTTCTTGCGCCGCCGGATCGCGCTGCGCGACTACGGTTGACCGGCCGGAGAAGTGGCCGCGCGCGGGTCGGGCGGTGCCACCTGGGTGCGCTGCTCTTTCGACAGATAGGAGTACACCACCGGGATCACATAGAGCGTGAGCCCGCTCGCGAAGATCATCCCTCCCACCACCCCGATACCCATCGACACACGGCTCTCGCCGCCGGCACCCAGTCCCAGCGCCACCGGCAGGATTCCGAGGATCGTGGACAGACTCGTCATGAGGATGGGGCGCAGGCGCGCCGCCGCGGCGTCCTGGGCCGCATCCAGCACGGACAGCCCGGCGTTCCGGCGCTGATTGGCGAACTCCACGAGCAGGATGCCGTTCTTCGTGACCAGACCGATGAGCATGATCATGCCGATCTGGCTGAAGATGTTGATGGTGTGGTTGAAGTACCACAGCGATATCAGCGCACCCGCTACCGCCAGCGGCACCGTCAGCATGATCATCAGTGGATCGCGAAAGCTCTCGAACTGCGCCGCCAGCACGAGGTACGTGAGTACGAGCGCGAACACGAAGACGAACAGGAGACTCGACGAGCTTTCGGAAAAATCGCGCGCGGCGCCGGCGAGATCGGTGGAGAACGATTCGTCCAACACGCTGTTCGCGATTCCATCCATGGCCGCGATGCCATCGGCGAGGGTGTAACCGGGGTTGAGCCCCGCCGAGATCGTGGCCGACACGTAGCGGTTGTAGCGGAACAACTGCGGCGGGTTGGAGGATTCGGAGTAGTTGATCACGTTGTCCATCTGGATAAGCCCGCCGTCGCGGCTGCGCACGTAGATGGACGCAAGGTCGACCGGCTCGTCTCGATCGCTGCGCCGCAGCTGTCCGATCACCTGGTACTGCTTTCCTTCCCGAATGAAATAACCGTAGCGCTGGCCCGCGAGCGCGAGCTGGAGCGTCTGGGCCACGTCGGCCACGGAAACGCCGAGCGAGCGGGCGCGTTCGCGGTCGATCTCGACCAGCAGCTCCGGCTTGCTGAACTTGAGGTTCACGTCGACCACGCTGAACGCGGGGTGGCGGGCGGCCTCTTCCTGGAAGACCGGCAGCGCTTCCTTCAGCTGGTCCAGCGTCGGGGCCTGGATCACGTACTGCACGGGCAGTCCGAAACGGGCGATGCCACCGCCGACACTGATGGTCTGTTCCTGTGTGACGAACGTGCGCGCGTCGGTGAGCGATCGCAACGAACGCGACAACGCGTCCGCAATCTCCCGCTGCGAACGCTCGCGCTGCCCCGGTGGAACCAGGGTGACCGTGGCGTTGCCGCTGTTGGCCGCGCCCGCGAAGCCGGAGGTGTTCGCCAGGACGACGTTGGCTTCGGGAACGTCGCGCCGGATCAAGTCGAGGACGCTGTCCATGTACGCCGCCATGCGTTCGAAGGACGTTCCCTCGGGCGCGGTGGCCGTGAGCCGAAGCCGGCTCCTGTCCTCCAGGGGTGCCAGCTCGCGCGGCAGGGTCTCGAAGAACAGCCACGCCAGCCCCGCCGAGACGAAGATCGCGGCGATGCCGAGCCAGCGTCGGCGCATGAAAGCCCCGAGCGACCGGCGGTATGCATCGTTCAGGCGGGCGAAGAACGGCTCGGTGGCGCGGTAGAACGCGCTGTGCCGCGAGTGCGGCTTGAGGACGTGCGAGGCGAGCATGGGGGTAAGCGTCAGCGCCACGAACGACGAGATCACCACCGCCCCGCCGATCACGATGCCGAACTCCTTGAACAGGCGCCCGGTGAGCCCCTGCAGGAACACGATGGGCATGAACACCGCCACCAGCGCCACGGTGGTGGCGATGATCGCGAAGAACACCTCGCGCGACCCCCGGTAGCCGGCTTCGATGGGGTTCATGCCGGCCTCGATCTTGGCGTAGATGTTCTCCAGCATCACGATGGCGTCGTCGACCACGAGGCCGATCGCGAGCACCAGGCCGAGCAGCGTCAGCACGTTGATCGAGAAGCCGGCCACGAACATGACGAAGAAGACCCCGATCAGCGAGATCGGGATGGCGAGCACGGGGATGACGGTCGTGCGCCAGTCGCGCAGGAACAGGAAGATGATGAGCACCACGAGGAGGAACGCGAGCAGGATGGTTTCGCGCACCTCGCGGATGGACCGGCGGATATACTCGGTGGTGTCCCACGCGATCCCGACCACGATGTCGTCCGGAAGGTCCCGCTGGATCTGGGCCATGCGCCGGTGGAACTCGTCCGCGATGGCGATGTGATTGGAGCCGGGCTGCGGCACGACGGCCACCGCCACGCGAGGTCCCGCGAGGCTCTTGGAGATGCGCCGCTCGTCCTCGGGCCCGAGCTGGGCCGTGCCGATGTCGCTGAAGCGCAGCAACTGTCCGCCGCTCTCGCGGAGGATGAGGCGGTTGAACTGCTCCGGCGTCTCCAGTCGGCTCAGGGTGCGGACCGGGAGTTCGACCGTCGCGCCCTCGATGCGTCCCGAGGGGAGTTCGACGTTCTCGGCGCCGAGTGCCGCGCGCACGTCGAGCGGCGTGATGTCGTGGGCGGCCATCTTGAGCGGATCCATCCACAGGCGCATCGCAGCCCGCTTCTCCCCGAATATCCTCACATCGCTGACACCGGGGATGGTCTGGAGCCGCTCCCTGAACGTCTTGTCGGCGATCAGTGAGAGGTCGATCAGGTCGCGGGACGGGCTGGCGATCGCTGCGACCACGATGGGCGTGGCGTCGGCGTCGGCCTTGGAGACCCGGGGGAGGTCGACGTCGGGGGGGAGCCCGCCCACGGCGCCGGCCACCTTGTCGCGGACGTCGTTGGCGGCGGTCTCGAGATCGACGCTGAGGTTGAATTCGATCGTGATGTCGCTGCGCCCCTCGCGGCTCACCGAACTGATGTAACGGATGCCGGGGACGCTGCTGATGTCCTCTTCGAGCCGTTGCGTGATCTGCGAATCGATCACCTCGGCGTTGGTGCCCGTGTAGTCCGTGCGGACGGTGATGACGGCGGGATCGACGTTCGGATACTCCCGCACGCCCAGGTACGTGAAGCCGATCACGCCAAATATCACGATGGCGATCGCGAACACGATCGTCAGAACGGGCCGCTGAATGCAGACGGTGGAGAGGCTCACGGTGCGTCAGTCGAGGCTGGTGAGGCGGACGGGCATGCCCGGCTTGAGTTGCAGGAGCGCGGACGTGATGACCGTGTCGCCGGCTGCGAGTCCCGACACGACTTCCACGCGCTCGTCGGTTCGGGTCCCGATCTCGATGCTCCGGGATTCCGCGACGCCGCTGGAGAGCACGAAGACCCGGTGCCCCTTCAGTTCGGGAATCACCGCATACGCGGGAATCACCAGAGCTTCGCGCTCCGCGAGCGGGACGCTCACGTCCGCGAATGCTCCCGGGATCAGGGCGCCGTCCGAATTCGGGGCGCGAGCGCGGATGCGGCGCGTGCGCGTGGCTTCGTCGATCCCCGGCTCGAGTGCGTACACCGTGGCGGAGAACACGCGCGGAGAACCCTGGGTCCTGAAGTCGATCTTGTCGCCGGGCGCCACCCGTCCGGCGTGGCGCTCCGGAACCGAGAAGTCGACCTTGACCGTCGACAGGTCCTTCAGCGTGGTCATGAGTGTCGCGGGCGACACGTAGCTGCCCTCGCTCACCAGGCGCAGCCCCACGACCCCGCCGAACGGTGCGCGGAGATCCGTCTTGGCAAGTTGCGCGCGAATGAGATCCAACTCCGCGCGGAACGCGTTCAGTTCGTTGACCGTGTTCTTGTATTCGCGTTCACTGGTGAGCGTCTGCTCGAAGAGCTGTTTCTGCCGGTCGGCCTCGTCGCGCGCGATGGCCAGACGCGCTTCCGCGCGCGCGAGCTGGGCGCGCAGCTCGGCGTCGTCGATCTTGACGAGAACCTGCCCTTTCGCAACGCGCGTTCCCTCGTCGAACAGGATGGAAGCCACCCGCCCCGCGATGTCGCTGCGGATGTCGACGGCTTCGCTGGAGAGGACGGTGCCCACGGCGGACACGCGGTCGGCGAGTCGTTCTGGCGTCAACACCACGGCGTCGACGGACAGGGCGGCCGCGCTTCCCCCCCCGGCCGCCGTGTTTCCGCCTCCGCGGGGCGAGTCACCGCGGAACAGGGTCACCTTCACCAGAGCCAGAACTGCCAGGACGGCGATGATGCCGATGAGGGCGGGCGGGCGTCGCATGCGGTCTCAGCCGATCTCGAGCATCCGGTCGACGGCACGCTTCGCGCGCACCCGGATCTCCTCGGGGACTTCGATGACGTAGCGGTTGTGCTGCAGGGAGGCCAGGGTGTCTTCGAGGGTGATCTCGTTCATGTGCGGGCAGCGTACGCTGCACAGGCGCAGCGTCTCCTTGTCCGGGTTCTCAGCAATGATGTTGTCGCCCATGCTGCACTCCGTGAGCAACAGGTAGCGGGGAGCCTTCGAGCGGCGCACGAAATCGATCATGCGTGAGGTGCTGCCCGAGAAATCGGACGCCTCCACGACCTCGGCGCTGCACTCGGGGTGAGCAAGCACGACGACGTCGGGGAACTGCTTGCGGACGGCGACGATGTCATCGACGGTGAACTTCTCGTGCACCTCGCAGCGCCCGTGCCAGCCGACGAGGTGGTAGTGGAGGTTCCCGGGCGCGGCCGCGAGTCCTTCGCCCGACTTCGGCTGCTTCGTGGGGAAGATGACCTGGCGACCGGTCTCCCGGGCCACGTTCTGTGCAAGATACTCGTCCGGCAGGAAGATGACGCAGTCGGATCCCAGCGCCTCCACGACGCGTGCCGCGTTGCTCGACGTGCAACACACGTCGGTTTCCGCCTTCACGTCGGCGTAGCAGTTGACGTAGGTCACGACCGGAACGCCGGGATACTGCTTCTTGAGATCGCGCACGTCCTCGGCCGTGATGCTCGCGGCGAGGGAGCAGCCGGCCTTCTTCGCGGGCAGTAGGACGGTCTTGTCGGGGCTGAGGATCTTGGCGGTCTCCGCCATGAAGCGCACCCCACAGAACACGATCGGGTCCCGGCTGGTCTGCGCGGCCTTGCGCGAGAGCTCCAGCGAATCTCCCACCACGTCGGGAACGGTATGGTAGAGCGCGGGCTCCATGTAGTTGTGGCCGAGGATGATGGCTCCGCGCTGTTCCTTGAGCCTGTTGATCTCGAAGACAAGTTCTGCCTTGAGGCGCAGTTCCGGTTCGGGAACGACGCGCGACAGTTTCTCCACCATCAGGCGGTAGGTTTCCTCGACGCTGTCAGCTCGAATGGCCATGCGATGAATATGCGAAGAAACGGGAAGAAACGCTAATCGCCGTGGCCCGGCATCTCGGCCTCGGCCACCCACTTGCCCACCGTGGGCGCCCCGGGTGATTCGACCGGAGCACCGTTGCCCCAGCGGGCTTCGATTTCCTTCATCAGTTCGGCCACCATGTCCTCTTCCTTCACCTTGCGGCTGATCCGGCCGTCGATGTAGATGAGGCCCTCTCCGTCGCCGGCGGCGATCCCGATGTCGGCGCCCGCCGCCTCGCCCGGGCCGTTCACCGCACACCCCATCACGGCGATGTTGATCGGCTGGCGCAGATGGGCCGTGCGGCGCTCCACTTCTTCGGCGATGCGGAACAGATCGATCCGGTTTCGCGCACAGGTCGGGCACGCGATGATACGCGGCGTGTTGGAACGCAGGTGCAGCGCCTGCAGGATCTTCTGCGCCACCTTGACCTCGTCCACAACGTCCGCCGCAAGCGAGACACGCATCGTGTCGCCGATGCCGTCGTTGAGCAGGATGCCGAGGCCTACCGATGAGATCACCGAGCCGCTCAACCCCGGTCCCGACTCGGTAATACCGATATGGCGCGGGTAGTCGGACTTCTTCGCAAAGAGGCGGTAGGCCGCAAGAGCCAGCGGCACGTGAGACGCCTTGAGGGAAACGATGATGTCGTGGAAGTCGTGCTCCTCGAGCACACCGATGTGGCGGAACGCGCTCTCCACCATTGCCTCGGGCGTCGGGAAACCGTACTTCATGAGCAGGTCCTTCTCCAGGGAGCCCGCGTTCACGCCGATACGGATCGGGAGCCGGTATTCCTTCGCCTTCGCGACCACCGCCGCCACGCGCTCCCTGCTGCCGATGTTGCCGGGATTGATGCGCAGTTTGGCGATCCCCGTTCCGGCCACCTCGACCGCCATTCGATAGTTGAAGTGGATGTCCGCCACCAGCGGCAATCGGATCTGGCGGACGATCTGCTCGGTGGCCCGAACGCTTTCGATGTCGGGGACGCTCACGCGCGCGATGTCGGCGCCGGCGTCTTCCATGCGCTTGATCTCGTCGACGGTGCGCCGGACGTCGGTTGTCGGCGTCGTGGCCATCGACTGGATGGAAATCGGGGCCCCCCCGCCGACGGGAACGGAGCCGACCATGACCTGGCGAGTGGGTTTGTACGGTGTGCTCACGGGTGATCCAGTTTCCAGGTTGCGTTACCGGGGAAGCGACGCGTCAAGGGTACACGGCGCCGGAACGCGGGGCAAGGTGTTTCAGGGTGCTAGTGCCCAAGCAATGTGACACTTACGTGCGCGCCGGGTTCCGGTTATAATGCGTCCGTGACCCCGTCGATTGCACGCATCGTGATTCCGGCAATGCTCACCGTGCTCGTCCTCGCCACGCCGGCCGCCGCGGGAAGGGTCCGGCCCGAGTGGTGGTTCGGTGGCGGGTTTACCCGGTCCGACTATCATGACCTGCACCTCGCGGTCGGTCGCGCGGGTGTGGGCGCGATGTTCCTGGAGCATGTCGCGCTGGGCGCGAACATACAGGCCGACCGCGAGCGCTGGTTCTGGATGGGGTACGCGGGTGTCATTCTACCCGCCATCGGAATGATCGAGCCCTACGCACGTTTTCACGCGGGACGACGTGACGATGTCGAGGATACGGCGCTCGGGTGGACGGCCGGGTTCCGGGTGGGGCAGGGGGCGGTGAAGTTGTTCGTCGAGGCGCACGGCATCCTGGAGCCCGGCTACGGCAACGGTGGCAGCGTCGGTATTTCGTTCTAGAAGAAAAAGCCCGGGAGGTTGGATGACCCTTCCTCCCGGACTTCCCCGCAGACAAGAAGAACCCGAGAATTCTTTCGTTCACGGCAACTCTGGTTGAGTAGGGCCAGAATACGGCTGCCGCAGTTTCAGAATCTTCCCGGGCTCTATTCGGTAGAAGACGACCGGACCAGAATCTCTCCTGTTGTGAGTTTTTTCACCGGCGGGTGGTGCGGGACTCCCGAACCATTCGTCCCAGCACCAGGATGTACTGCTTCAGATCCAACCCCCCCGCCGGTGATGTCCCTTCGCCGTCCTACAGGAAGAATTCCGGTGACCGTCTCCAGTGGACTTACGCCCCCACCGTCCACGAGATGCTGTACCTTGAGATGTACGGTCACCGGAATAGTCGAAATCACCAGTTCCGCGGCAAGGAAACGACATTTCGCGGCCCGGCACAATGAGGGTTTATAGGGCAGGCTTTGGGTATTTATCCAAGTGCTCGCTGGGACCGGAGATACGCCGCCAGGTTGATCTGCCGGTGGTCGATCTGGAGCTTTCGCCGGATCGACTGGCGGTGCTTGTGCACCGTCTGCGACGACAGTCCGAGCGATTCGGCGATCTGCTTCGAGGACCGCCCGGCGCGAATCATCTCGAGGATGTCGAGTTCCCGCGGCGTCAGCTTGGAAACGTTGTTCCTGAACTGATCGAGATGCCGGCCGGTCACCTCGTCCAGGTTCTGCTGCAGCCGGTCGAACTCGCGCCCGGGGAGGTTCCCCTGGTCCCGAAGTCTCTTGAGAAGGGGACGCACCAGATTGTCCACGCTCGCGCACAGCTCGTGGCGGTACTGCTCCTTCTCCTGCTCCAGGTGTTCCAGCACCTCGTTGAGGGCGATGTTCTTGCGGACCAGTTCCACGTGATCGCGCCGGAGCTTCTCACTCGTTTCGCGCAACCGCTCGTTGGCCTGGCGGAACTCGGTGATATCCCGCGCGACGGCCAGCAGGCACTGGCGCCCGTCCAGTTCGATCAATTCGGCCGAGATCAGGCACGACCGGCTCGAGCCGTCCCGGGCGGCGAGATCCACCGGCAGATCGCGGACACTACCGTCGCGCTGTATGGCTTCCGCCATGGCGCGTCGGTGCTCCGGGTCCGTCCAGATGCCGAGCTGAAGGGACGTCTTCCCGATCACATCGGAGCGTGCGTAGCCGCTGATGCGTTCGAAGCCATCGTTGACCTCCACAAACTCCCCCGTATCCAGGTACGAGATCGTGATGGAATCCGGGCTGTTCTGGAACGCTTTCACCCAGCGCTCATTCGTGCGCCGCAGTTCCAGCTCGGCCTCGATGCGCTCGGTGACGTCGCGGTAGTTCATGACCATGCCGCGAACGGCATCGTCGTCGAGAAGGTTCTGGATGACGACTTCGAGTGTCCGCCAGCTGCCGTTCCTGTGGCGCGCGCGCACCGCGCCGACCCGTACGAGATCGACGCCGTCCTTCGCCCGCTCCAGCGCCTGGACCGCGTGACCGAGATCCTCCGGGTGCACGAAGTCCAGAGGGTTGGTTCCCAGCAACTCGCCCGGTTGGTACCCGAGAACGCGCCCGACCGACGGGCTCACGTAGGTGGTCTTCAGATTGGAGTCGACGACCTTGATGACGTCGAACGCGTTTTGAATCAGGGCTTTGACGAGGAGCGCAACGCGCGCGGCGTCGAGCGATTCGTGGACGTTCGGGTTCATGGCGCTCCGCCGGTTTGGGTATGGACTCGGTACCGGATAAGGATAGGCCGAACCCGGGGTGAGAATCAAGGGCCTGAGGGCTTGCGCCTTGTGTTATCGTGAGTTAGGGACTCTAGCGCCCCGCCAGTCATGAGTCAGAATCCCACACTCACCGACCTGAAGGAGGCCGCCGGTCACTTCCCGGCGGCCCCGGGTGTCTACCTGTTCAAGGACGAGGCCGGACGCATTCTCTACGTGGGGAAAGCGCAGTCGCTGCGCACGCGCATCAGGAGTTACTTCCGCGAGGGGGCGGACGGACGGGCGCAGATCCAGTTCCTCGTGCAGCGCGCGCGCGCACTCGATTACATCGTGACGGACACGGAACAGGAAGCGTTGATCCTCGAGAACAACCTGATCAAGAAGCACCGGCCGCGTTACAACGTCGTCTTCAAGGACGACAAGACCTACGTCAACCTTCGGATCAATGCCGATCATCCGTTTCCACGGTTGACAGTGGTGCGTCGTCCTCGCCGGGACGGCGCGACGTACTTCGGGCCATTCGCGTCTGCGGGCTCCGTGCGCCAGACGCTGCGCACGATAGGACGCATCTTTCCCATGCGCACCTGCACGGACGCAGAACTCGCCAGCCGCTCGCGTCCGTGCCTGTACTACTACATCAAACGTTGTCCCGGACCGTGCGTGGGGCACGTGAGCGCGGAGGAGTATGCGGAAACCGTGAAGCGCGTCTCGATGTTCCTCAAGGGACGCGGCAACGAGTTGATCAAGGTGCTTCGCGACAGGATGGAGCTCCAGTCCGCGGAGCGGCTCTACGAGGCGGCGGCGCGGACCCGAGACCAGATCGTCGCGATCCAGCGCGTGGTGGAACGACAGCGAATCACGTCGCCGCAGAGAGCGGAGCGCGACGTGTTCGCCGCGTACCATCGAGAAGACCGGCTGGTGATCCAGATGCTCACCGTCCGGGACGGACAGGTGTCGGGCGGGGAGACGTTTTCCTTCGGGAGCGCGCTGGCGGCCACGTCCGTCCATCTCGCGTCGTTCCTCAACCAGTACTACCAGAGCGGGGCCACGATTCCCGACGAGGTGCTCCTCGAAGAAGCGATCCCCGACGCCGGTGCGCTCGCACAGCTCCTGAGCGAACGGGCCAAACGGACCGTACGGATCGTGATCCCCGCCCGGGGCGAGCGCGCTGATCTGATCGATATGGCGCGCAAGAACGCTCGAATCGCATTCGACGAGGGTCGCGGCGGCGAGCGCAACCGTGAGTTGCTCGCGGATCTCAAGGAGATGCTCTCCCTGGAACGGCACCCGGGACGCATCGAGTGCTTCGACATCTCGAACATCCAGGGAACGCTCGCGGTCGGCTCGGGGGTCGCGTTCATCGACGGCGAACCCGTGAAGTCGTCGTATCGCAGGTATCGGATTCGAAAC
>CAZPUV010000019.1:0-17756 GCA_964589805.1 uncultured bacterium
TGAACTCGAGCGGGCAGCGGGCGAAGGCGGCGAGATCAAACCAGGTGACGGTGACGAGGCCATCGGCCGGGAACGAGTCGCGTGACTGTTCGTTGCGCGCGCGGAGGTCGACCCACTCCTCGAGGGCCTTTCCGGTGTCGTCGGTTTGACGCGGGGTTTGTCGCGACGTTGCCCGGGGCTCCGTGACGGGCGGGGCTTCGCGGATCTCGTGTGCGAGGTTCATCTCGCGCGCGGCTTCCACGAGTTCGGTGAAGAGCCAGGGACGCGCTTCGTTCTTGAGGAGTTTTCGGCCCTCCATGCTCGGGGCGCTGACCCACAGCCGGTCGCGCGCGCGCGTGAGCGCCACGTACAACACACAGCGCTCCTCGACGTCCTCCATGCGCTTCTCGTGCTCGTAGTTCTCCGCCTGTTTCTTGTCGCGGTTCCAGTCCTTTCCGGTCCGTTCGCCGAAGTACAGTCCACTCTCGCGGGAGACGAGGAAGCCTTCGGCGCGGGAGTCGGATTCGGCCACACCGACGACCGCCACGGCGGGAAACTCGAGCCCCTTGGCCTGGTGCACGGTCATCACGGCGACACGGCCCCGGGGCAGGATGACGTCGCCCTCTTCGCGGAACTTGCGCTCGTCGAGGGTGGCGCGCAGGTGGTCCAGGAAGGTGGCGAGGTTCAGCTCGCCGCGGCGGCCGAGGCCGTCGGCGAGGTCGAGGAGTTCGCGCAGGAGTTCGTCGACCGAGGCCGGCTGCGCGCCGTCTCGAATGAGGCGGGTACGCAGCGGACTGCGCTCGATGCTCCACACCAGGAACTCGCGGAAGCTCCGTTCGCGCCACTGCACGGTGGCCTGCTCGATGCTCGCGCGCAGGTCGCGCATGGCGGTGGCGTCGCGTTCGTCCTGCACGCGCGCGATGTTCGCGTCGTCGAGACGTTCGAGCACGGTACGTGCCGACGTTCGTCCGTCTTCTTCGGCTCTCTTGAACAGTTCCGCCAGCGACGCCTCGGAGACGCCGTACGGCGGCGCTTCCAGCACCGCCACCAGATCCACCGTGCGGTCGCCGGGCACGAGGAGCGAGAGGAACGCGTGCCAGCTCTCGAGCGCGCGCGCCTCGACGCGGTTCGCACCGCCCACGATGGCGAACGGAATGCCACGACGCTGGAACACGCGCTCGATGGCGGACATCAATTTGCTGCTCGCGAACCTGCGCATCAGCACCGCGATGTCGTGCGGGGCGAGGGGTGTCGCTTCGGGCCGGAGCTTCCAGCGGTCGGGCGCCGGGGTGCGGCCGAGCAGGTGGTCCACCCACGCACCGAGCGCTTCGGCCTCGTCGTCGTGGCGGTCCTTCCCCTCGGCGGGGTGGAACATGACGATCCGGGCCTCGCTGTCCCCGCGATTCGCCTCGAGCGGAACGGCCGCATCCGCGAGCTCGCGCTCGTTTTCCACCAGCGCGTGGGCGAGGTCCAGGATCGTCTGGTAGGAGCGGTAGTTGGTGGTGAGTTCCACGGGGTCTTCGTCCGGGAACTCCTTGATGTTCTCGACACGCGCGTCGCGCCACCGATAGATGGACTGCTTCATGTCGCCCACCACGGTGACGCGCGAGAAGTCGCCGCCGGAGAGCGCGCGCAGCAGTTCGTTCTGCGCGGCACTGGTATCCTGGAACTCGTCCACCAGGACGTGGTCGAATGCGTTCCTGCAGGCCCGGGCGAGCGGGCCGTCCTGCATGAGCGCGCGCGCCGGGACGGTGATCATGTCGCTGAAGTCGAGGAGCCCGCGCCGCGCCAACTCGTTCTCGTACTCGCGCGCAAGCGCCACCACGGTGTCGACGCGTGCGACGTACGCGGGGTGATCGCTCTCCGTCACGAGTAGCCGCAGCGCCGCGGGGTCGAGCATGATGCCGCGGCAGTGGAGCACCACGTTCATGAGCGTGTCGAACAGCGACCCCAGTTTGGTGGGCGGCGGCGGCTCGCCGCCGAAGTCGGCGGGGACACCGTCCACGCGGCCGTTCTCGAAGCGTGCGCGGAGATAGCGCTGGATGCGCTCGAACTCCGCGATGGACACGACGTCCACGCCGGGGTCGATCCCGAGCGCGGGCGCGTTCTCCTTGATGAAGCGGTAACCGAACTGGTGGAAGTTCATGATCCACGCGCTCGACAACCGCCGCGCCAGGGCCGGATGTCGCTCGGTGATCGCATGGCGCACGCGCTCGCGCATCTCGCCCGCCGCCTTCAGCGTGAACGTGAGTGCGAGCAGGCGCTCGATGGGCACGCCGTCCGCGACGAGCTTGAGGTAGCGCTCGACGAGCACGCTGGTCTTCCCCGTGCCCGCGCCGGCGATCACGTTGGTGGCGTCGGCGATGGACGCGGTGACGGCCCCGAGCTGCCCGGGATCTAGATCGATGCGCGGCTTCGTTGACATATCCTCGCGAAGTGACAGTTGGAACACGTCTGGCGGTTCTCGGTGCGCTCGTACCGGCACTCGCCGTCTATAATTGAGCGATGGATCTCGACCGCGCGCGCCATGGCGTCCGCGATTGTCTCCGTCGGGACGGAGCCGTAGCGGTACGGGCGGCGGTTGCCGAGCGGGATCGGCGCGGGGCGGCTCCCCGGCGCGATCTGGACGCCGGCCGCGAAGCTCTCCTCGCCGGGCGGAAGCGCGTAGTACACGAAACCGGCCGGGGACATCTTTCTCGATGCCGCGATCGCTGCGTAGACAGGAATCTGCCAGTACTCGGTCTGCATCTTCTCGACCAGCGTGGGATACGTGCGCTTGATGCTTCCCGACGTCTTGTAGTCGATGATCACCGGCCCCACGCCGTCGACGTCGTCGACGCGGTCGACGCGCCCGCGAATGAGCATGCCCTCGATGTCCGCCTCCACCTTCTCCTCCTGCAGGCGCACGCGGTAGTCGCCCTCGCGCTCCGATTCGAGCTTTGCGACACTCGCCAGCATGTCCTCGAGGTAGCGCACGCACAGTTCTCGCATCCACGCGCCGGCGTCCCCCATCGCCCCGGAAACCAGGCGGTCGGCGATCTCGCGGGTGCCGGCGTCGCGGAGTGCCGCGCGCACTTCGTCGCCGGTGGCGCCGACCGGGATGATCTCCTTGAGCGCATCGTGCACGAGCGACCCCACGCGCAGGTAGATCGACTCGGGCTCATCGATCATCAGCACATTCCGGTAGAAGAACTGGCGCGCGCAGCGCGTGTACGCGTTGAGTTTGGAGGCACTCATCGTGAACGATGCAATGGCCGGGTAGCGTTCCGGTGCGGACGGCGACACCCACCAGCCGGCGTGCGGATCGAGCGCGCGCAGGCGTGCGGCGATTTCCTGCGTGGCCGTCGCGCCGGCGACGGCCGCGTTCGCCCGCGCACACGGCGAAGTCAGGCGTCCACCCGACTCGACGACGAACGGACGTGAGCCCCCACCGAGCACCTGCGCAGGCATCGTCGACTCGCCGCCCGTCTTCGCGGGAGAAAGCACGACGAGCGTCTCTCGCGCGCGCGTGATCGCCGTGAGGAAGAGTGCGTTCTCCGCCCGCTCCACGGCGGTCGGGTCCACGCGCGCGGCGAGATCGGCTGCCGCGTCCGCTTCGCGGGCCTCCAGCACGCGCGCCATTGCCGCCATGGAGATGTAGCCGTCGCGCGCCGTCGTGGCCGGAAAGAACCCCTCCGCGCAACCGCACACGAAGACTGCCTGGAACGAGCGTCCGCTGGCTTCCCTCGGCGACAGGAGAGCGATGCGCCCCGTCGCGGCCAGCCGGTGGACCGGCTCGCCGAGGTAGGTGGCCCGGAACTCGTCGAGTGAGGCACCCCCGCCGGCACTCGCCAGCACCTCGCCGTAGCGCCGCCATTCGTCGACCACCGCGGCGATCGCCGCGTGCGACGCCCCGTCGCCTCGCGGAAGCACCGGCGTGACACGATCTCGAACCAGTCGCTCCAGATCGAAACCGCCGCCGCGCTGCGCGTAATCGCGCCGAAGCGCGCGCACGAGCGTCGCCGGGTCGCGATCGCCGCCGCCCAGCGGCGGGTGGAAGGGCGACGCCGCCAGGGCCTCGGCGTGGCGGCCGTCGGCATCCTCGCCCAGTGCTCCCAGGAGCGAGCGGACGAAGTCCTCCGCCGCACCGTGCCCGTCGCCGCCCGCGTCGAGAGGAACCCCCCACTCGTGGCACGCGAGCAGAAGCGCCGACCGGTAGCGTGCGGGCTCGCGCGCGATCACGGCGATGTCGGTCGCCGCGGTACCGGAGTCCAGCATGGCGCGCGCGCGCGATGCGATCGCCTGCGCCTCCGCGATCTCGTCTTCGGCGACGACGAGTGTGGCGGTGCACGGCCACGACGGGCGGGCGTGCATCCCGCCTGCGTCCCCGGACGGTGGCGCGGCCACACTTCGAAACAGCGGAAGATCCACGACGGGCCCGCTCGCGGGCGCGTGCGCGCCGGTGGAGGTCTCCGCGACGAGCGCGCGCGTCGTTTCATCGAGTGCCGCGTCGTTCGCGCGCGGCGCCTCCAGCGTGAACTCAACCGGCCGGTAATCGCGCGGAAACACGCGCACGAAGAACCGCTCCGTGGTGCCGCGGAACGCGAAGCGCGCGCCGGTGGGGTCGCCGAACACCTCGAGGGCGGTGGTTCCGTCCGCGGGAACCAGGCGCGACAGGAGGTGATACTGCCCGGGATCGAGGTCGTGGAAGTCGTCGATCAGGACGACGTCGAAATCCGCCAGCGGCGAAACGATCCCGCCCGCATCGAACCGCTCGGCCGCGCGCCACGCCGCGTCGTAGAACGTCACCAGCTTCCGCGCGCGGCACTCCTCGCGGTAGCGCGCACAGACGCCGAAGACGTCGCGCACGCGCGGATTCGCGGACGCGGCGGCACACGCACGCGCCGCTTCAATCGAGAGCCCGTGCTGTGCGAGGGCGTGGATCGCTTCGAGGAGATCGCGGAGGAACGTCGACGATCCCGCGATGTTCGCGAGATCACTCGCGATGAGTGCCGGCTCGCGGCGCAGGAGCCGCCCCAGCACGAGCAGCTCGTCGACGTCGCGCAGCGTGCGCGGGCGTCCGGCGTGCGCCGCGTCCAGGATGGCGGAGGCGATGAGCGCGTGCGTGGTGACCGGTATCGTACCGAGGTGTGCGCCACCCGGCGGCAGGACGAGGCCGAGGAGTCGCTCCTGCTGCTCGCGTCCGAAGGCGACGATCCCGGGCCGGTGCCCGCGCGACGCGAGCGCGCGGTAGCGCTCCGCGAGGAGCGTGGTCTTGCCGCTCCCCGGGGGCCCGGCGACGCGCGCGTGTCCCGGCGTGCGTTCGAGATACTCGTGGATGTCGGGATTCGCGTGCATGGATCGACGATCTCGATCCGCATCTTAACCGATGCGCGCGGGACCCGGGGAAGGGGTTTTGCGCGAGGACCGTTACCCCTTGCGCCGCTTGAGGAAGGCCTCCAGACGGCGTTTCAGTTCCGCCTCGAAGCCGGCGTCGCGCGGCTCGTAGAAGCGCGAGCCTCGCAGGGCATCGGGGAGGAAATCCTGCGCGGCGTCGGGGTCGTCGTGCGTGTAGACGTAGTCCTTGCCGTAGCCGAGGTCCTTCATCAGCGGCGTCGGAGCGTTGCGGATGTGGAGCGGCACCGGGTGCGGGGGCGACGAGTTCACGGTCGAGGCCGCCTTCCCGTAGGCCGTGTAGACCGCATTGCTCTTCGGCGCGAGTGCGAGGTAGATCACGCACTGCGCGAGCGCGAGTTTGCACTCCGGGTACCCGATGAAGTCCGCGGCGTCCCGCGCCGCCACCGAAACCGCCAGCGCCTGCGGGTCGGCGTTGCCAACGTCCTCGGACGCGAAGCGCACCAGCCGCCGCGCGATGTAGAGCGGATCCTCCCCCGCCTCGCACATGCGCGCCAGCCAGTAGAGCGACGCGTCGGCGTCGCTCCCGCGCAGGCTCTTGTGCAGCGCGGAGATCAGGTTGTAGTGGGAATCGCCCGCGCGGTCGGTCGCGATCGTACGCCGCTGGAGTGCATCGAGCGCCTGCGCGCGCGTGAGTGTCCGCGGCGGCTGCGAACGCCGGATGGCGGAGCTCGCGTATTCCAGCGCGTTGAGTGCCACGCGCGCGTCACCCTGCGACATGTCGGCGATCAGCTCGAGAACGCCCTCCTCCGGCGTGATGCCCGCACCACCCAGACCGCGCTCCCGATCCTCGAGGGCGCGCCGCAGGATGGCGGCGACGTGTTCGGGGCCGAGGGGCTCGAATACGAACACGCGCGAGCGCGACAGGAGCGGACCGATCACCTCGAAACTTGGATTCTCCGTGGTGGCACCGATGAACACGATGGTGCCATCCTCGATGTGCGGGAGAAACGCGTCCTGCTGCGCGCGGTTGAAACGGTGGATCTCGTCGACGAACAGGAGGAGGGGCTGAGGATCCACCGCTCGGAGTTTCCTGGCCTCCGCGATGACGCGCTTCACCTCCGCGATCCCCGACGTCACCGCGCTGAACGGAACGAAGCGGTTGCGCACCCGCGACGCGATCAGCCGTGCGAGCGTCGTCTTGCCGCACCCGGGCGGACCCCAGAGGATCATCGACTGCGTGATCACGCCGGCCTCGAGTGTCGCGCGCAGCAGCGTTCCGGGGCCGGCGATCTTCTCCTGCCCCAGGAAATCGTCCAGCTCGCGCGGCCGCAGGCGGTCGGCCAGCGGCGCCGGGCGGGAGGAGTCGTCGCGATCGCCAGAATCCGGAGGAAGAAGATCGAAGGATTCGCCCATGACGTCGTTCCAACAGGCTCGCGCTGACCCCGCGAGGCGGGGTCAGCGGTAGACGGGCTTTCTGTCGAAGCGGTGGTGGGCGGTGATGTGCCGCGTGGTCCCCGACTTGCTGCGCATGACCAGCGAATGCGTGACGGCACCGCCCGGAACGAACTGGACGCCGGGGAGAACGTCGCTGTTGGTCACACCCGTCGCGGCGAACATCGTGTTCTCCCCGCGGACGAGGTCGTCGATACGCAGCACGCGGTCCTTCGTCGCGAACCCGGCGGCCCGCATCTGCGCGGCCTCTTCGTCGTCGCGCGGGTGGAACAGCGCCTGGAGGTCCCCGCCCGCGCACTTGAGCGCCGCGGCCGCCAGCACGCCCTCCGCACTCCCCCCCACACCCATCACGACGTCGACGCCCGCGGTCGGCACCGCCGTGGCGAGCATGGCGGTGAGGTCGCCGTCCGACACCAGCAGGATGCGCGCGCCCGCCGCGCGAACGTCCTCGATGAGCGCACGATGCCGATCGCGCGCCAGGATGCACACCGTGAGATCCTCCACGTAGCAACGCTTGGCCGCAGCGATGTTGACCAGGTTGTCGAGCGGGCTCGCCTTGACGTCGATGCTGCCGGCGGCGTCCGGCCCCACCGCGATCTTGTTCATGTAGGGCACGGGAGGAGTCAGAAACGAATCCCGGTTGGACACGGCGATGGTGGAGATCGCGTAGGGGCGGCCGAGGGCGACCGACTCCACCGACTGGAGGGCGTCGAGCGCCACGTCGACTTCGGGAAGGTCGGCGTTGGACGCGTTGTTCGGGGGCAATTCCCCGCCGGGGTTGCCGATCACGATGCGGCCGGCCATCTTGACCGAGCGCATGACCACCGCGACGGCTTCCTTCGCCGCGCGGCTCGCCGCGTCGCCGTCGCCCTTACCCATCCAGCGCGCCGACGCAAGCGCCGCCGCTTCGGTGACGCGGACGAGCTCGAGAGCGAGGTTTCGTTCCATCAGTTCTGCGCGCCGGGAGCCTGCGGGGAGTCGGGGCTTCGCGGCCCGTCCGGTGAACCCTCACCGCCCGGCGGCGGAGCGACGGGCACGATCATCTCGTTCAACTCGCGCGCCATCTGATACTGGTGAAACGCGAACACGAACGGGAAGAGCGCGTACGCGACACCGAAGGTAAGGATGTAGACGAGGCACGAGATGACCAGTGTGATGAAGAACCAGTTCCACTGTCCCAGGTAGATGTATCCGACGGGACCCATCAGGAGCCACGACAGCACGAAACCGAGGAATCCGGCGAGCCCCGGACTCTTCGCCTCCCGCTGGGGCTTCAGGCGGGTCAGTTCGCTGTCCGCCAGGAGCACGGCAACCGAGCTTCGAATACGCCGCCCGCAATGGACACAGAGTTCGGCCTTTTCGTCGACCTCACGTCCGCAGTATTTGCAGTACATGGTCATCCGCCTTTCGGCTGGTCGGGATGAATCGGACACTCATGCGTCACTACGCGTGGCAAGCTGCGATTGTTACCGGTCGTACGCGGAAAGATTGTCCCTGGCCCGGGCGTTTCCGGGGTCGATCTCGAGCACCCTTCTCCACTGGACCCGGGCTTCGGCGAGCATACCACTCTCCGCGAGAACCACGCCATAATTATTGAGATAGGACGTTTCGCGCGGATCCAGCGCTACGGCGCGCTCCAGGTTTGCGCGCGCCCGCGCGAGGTCCTTCTTGCCGCGCCACGCCATTCCGATCTGCGACAACGCCTCGGCGAGTGTGGGCGGAACGCGGTCCACTCGCCCCGATTTCCGGTCGAGCCTGTCCGCTTCGATTTCCGCGTCGAACGGCCCGAGTACGGCGAGCGCGTCGTCGTAACGGCCCATCTCCACGTACGCACGCGCGCGGTAGACCGCGTGGCTCCATCGGACTCCATACGTCGCGGTCAACGCCTCCAGTCTCTGCGCGGCTTCGACGTACCTTCCCGCGCGCATGTAGTGCAGCGCGAGATTCCAGCCGTACTCCTCGCGGGCGTCCGACGCGTTTACGGCGGCGGCGAACTTCCGTTCCGCTTCGTCGTGCCGGCCGGTCCTTTCGAGCGCCAGCGCGAAGTTGTTCAGAAACGACCCCCCCGTTCTTCCCAGTGCTTCGGCGCGTTCGAAACTCTCCACCGCCGCCCTGTCGTCCACCCCCGAGAGTCCGATCCCGACCGCCTCGTGGATCCTGGCATTGCCGGGGTCGAGATCGCGCGCGATGCGCCACTGCGCCAGCGCCTCGTCCGGCCGGCCGAGTTCGCGCAGCGCGAGCCCGTAGTTGAAGTGCGCGAGCGGATCATGGTTGCCGAACTTGACCGCCACCTCGAACTCGGTCAGCGCGCGGCCCGTCTTGCCGTGCTCCATCAACCACGTGCCGAGCTTCAGATGGGGAATATGGTTGCCGTAGGCGATGCGAATGGCCTGTTCGTACGCGCGCACCGCGGGGTCGAATTCACCCAGCCCGCGATGGGCATCGCCGAGCATGGTGAAGACCTGATCGTCCCGCGGTCTCCGCGCGGCCAGCGCTTCGAGCGTCTGGACGGCGGCCCCGAATTCCGCCGCCTCCAGCTGGACGGCGGCACGGCGTTTCGCGGCGTTGAGATCGGCGTCGCGTCCGGGACCATCGCCGGGCGCCGAGGCGCACGCGATCAGGACGAGGATCAGGGGGACAATTCGCGCGGGGTGACTCATCCACCGGAATATATTCCGCGCGGCACCGTGGCGGGAAGCGAAAGAGGTTACGTTCCTGTGCTGATTCCGAGGCGCTTGATGCGCGTTCGCAACCTGCCCAGGTATACGTTGGCCCAGTGCGAGCGGGGCAGGAACGGAAGCGGCGGCGGGCGGCGGATTCCCATGCGCGAGAGCTCCGAAGCCGCCGCGGGGTGTGATTTGTCCATTCTCCAGGCGGTGATGAACTCCTCGTACGCGGCGCCGATGTCGCCCCCCAGCCTGAACACCTTGCCAAGATTCACCCGGCTCAGGGGATCGCGCGGGTTCATCTTGATTGCTCGTTCGCAGATCCTGCGCGCGCTCTCGTAGTCGTCGCCTTCGATGGCCACGCAGAGCCCGTAGAGCGAGAGGTATGCGGAGTTCCGCGGGCAGATCTTGAGCGCCATCTCGAGATCCTTGCGCGCGGCTCCGACCCGGTTCCGATTCACCATTTCGAGCGCGCGGTTGAACAGGACGTTGGACTCGTGCGTCCCCTGCTGTACCGCGGTTTCTTCGAGGGTTCCGGCATTGCTCATCGTGACCGCTCCGCTGATAGAGAACACGGACCCGGGCCGGCGGCGCGAACCGCCCGGCAGAGCCCGGGATGAACTACGTGGCCCCGGGGCTGCAATTCGCATACCGGGAAAACATCGGCCGCTACCCGGCCGTTCCGGGCTCGGCCCCCCCCGGCAGGTAATGCCGGGCCGGCGCGTCCTGCAACGGAGGCGTTTCATCCGCATGGAACAGCCCGAGGAAGCGATCGCCGTCGACGACGGCCGCGAATGGCTTGTGCGACTCCCTGAGATGCCGGTACACGCGGGTGGCTTCCGTCCGTGCCTCGGCGACGGGGAAGTCGGAGCGCGCGATGGTGGACAATTCGTCCGCGTGCCTCCCTTCGCGAAGGGCCTGGAAGAGGTCCGCGGTCGTGACGACCCCCGTGAGCGATCCGGACGTTCCAGCCAACGCGAACGCGGCGCGGCCGTCAACCCGTCCCGCCACCGCGTCGATCGGGTCCGTGGCCGGGAAGACGGGCGCGTCCGCGTCGGCCAGGTCCCCGACCGAACGGCCGTTCAGCCGAACGCGGGTGCGCACCGCCCGTTCCTCGAGCACGCCGCCCGCGAACACGAACACGGCGATCACCGAAAGCATGACGAATGTCACGTCGACGAAGGCGACCGTCGCGAATCCCAGCGCGACCAGCTGGCCCAGGTCGCGGGCGCGCCGCGTCGCCGAGAGATACGGCATGCGCATGCACAGCAGACCGCGGAGTATCCGCCCCCCGTCCATGGGAAACGCGGGCACCAGGTTGAAGATCCCTATGATGAGGTTCACCCACGCGAGGTCCACGAAGAACCCGCTTCCGTGCGGTGCCACGCCCCGAATCGCGAGTATCACGAACAGCGTCCCCGCGATCACGAAGTTGACGATCGGTCCCGCCACGGCGACGGCGATCTCCTGCCGCGGGTCTTCGGGAATGGAGTCGGCACGCGCCACACCGCCGATCGGAAACAGCACGATGTCCCGCACCCGGATGCCGTAGCGCCGCACCAGGAGGCTGTGCCCCAGTTCGTGGAGGACGACGCAGGCGAACACGGCCAGCACCAGGAGGGCCGCGAGGAGCGCATCGCGCGCCGACCCGCCCCGGGTGGCGAGCCCCGCATACAGGACCAGAATCAGCGGGAAGGTGACGTGGACACGCACCGGAATGCCGAACGCGCGACCGATGGCGAGCGTGTATTTCATTGTGTCAGTTGTCCTTCCGCGTCGGCCCCGGGCCGCCTCCCCGCCGGAACCCGCCTTGCGGTCCCCGGCGGGCTGTGGTAGAATCTGCCCTCAGAACGAGCCCGTCCCCAGGCCTTTTCGAAGCGTTGCAATTCAGCCCACCCGCGACATGCGGGGGAATGCGAATGACCCCAGGCTTTTTCCGCGCCATTCTTCTGTCACTGCTCGTCGCCGTTCCCTGGAGTGGCGCGGATGCGGTGGTCCGCTATGACTTCGAGCAGCCGATCTTCACCGAGCTGCCCGGGCCCGTCATGGACCACTGCATCGTCGAGGACAACGGCCTGTACCATCTGTTCTACCTGCGCGGCAATCCCGCCGTCAACATCGGCCATGCGACGACCACGGACTTCGTCCACTGGAACATGCAGCCCCCCATCCTCGCGCCGGGCACGTGGGACGACAAGGCTCTGTGGGCGCCGCAGATCGTCCGGCATCCGACGTTGAACTGGTGGTACATGTACTACACCGGCGTCAACGCCGCGAACGCGCAGCAGACGGGCCTGGCGTTCTCGGAGAACCTGTCCATGTGGTTCAAGTACGCCGATCCCGTCTACCGGCCGGATCCGTCGTGGGCGGAATGGAGCATAACCAACTTCAGCCACGGCCGGGATCCCCACATCGTCGAGAAGGGCGGGCGCTACTACATGTTCGTCACCGCCAAGACGAAGAACAACAGGGGCGCGGTCGCGGGCGCGGTTTCGGACGACCTCATCAACTGGCAGGACATTGGTCCCATCTACGTGCACACCAGCTGGCGCGTGCTCGAGTCGGTGTTCATCTTCAAACAGAACAACCGCTATCACATGTTCTTCACGGAGGAAACCGTGGGCGGCACCTCCGCCATGGTGTCGGATTCACTGCTGTCCGGCTGGGACATCACGACCCGTCGCATCATCGACGGCGGCCACGCGCCGCAGGTGACCGACACCCATCTGGGACAGATGTTCTCCCGGCACGCCGTCTACAACAACGGGCAGGGAACCTACCAGCACATCATCCGCTTCACGCCCATGGCCTGGCTGGGGCAGATTCCGGCCGTTCCCAAACCCATGCCGCTCGCGGGCAGCTGGACGTTCGTGTCGGGCGATGCGTTCTACTACCAGCCCACGTTCAAGAACAACGCGGCGGTTCGAAACGAAAACTACCCGTCGTCGTTCAAGGGCGACGGATGGATCAACACCTTCGAGTACTACACCGGCCCGCTGGGTTACGGTGCCCCCGGCGCCGCGCTGGGAGATGCGGTGACGGGCGTCATCCGCTCGGCGACATTCACCGTCGAAGGCAACTCGATGAGTCTGCTCGTCGGCGGCGGCGATTTCCCGACCCAGTGCTACGTGCGGCTCGTCGACGCGGGCACGGGCCAGGTGCTGTTCAGCGAGACCGGACGCAATACGAACGTGATGGACAGACGCGTATGGGACATCCGTCCACACCAGGGACGTAACGCATACATCGAGATCGCGGATCTCTCCACGGCGAGCTTCGGTCACATCTGCGTGGATGACATCATCGAGTCCTACGAGGTTCCGAACGGCGACACCGGCGGCAACGGCGGCGGCGGTTCCGGCCAGACCAAGACGCGCCCGGGCGGCGGCGCCAGCCCGGTGCAGGAAATGGCCCAGGCCGGCAGCCCGCGCCTGCACGCCAACGTCCCCAACCCCTTCAATCCCGCGACCACCATCGTGTTCGACCTGCCGGGCACGGCTGCCGTGAGAGTCGAGATCTTCGACGCGAGCGGCGGGCGGGTGCGGACTCTCGTGAACGAGAATCGCTCCCCCGGTACGCACCGCGAAACGTGGCACGGCACCGACGAGAACGGCGACATCGTCCCGTCGGGCGTGTATTTCTACCGCCTGATGGTGAACGGCACCGTCGTCGACACGCGCAAGATGGTTCTTCTCAAGTAGCGGTCGATTCGGTCTCCCGGCGTCCCGCGCATTCTCCGCTTTACCTTTCTCCGCCCACCGGCCTACAGTTCCGGCATGCGTCACGTGTGGCGAGCCCTGCTTGCGGTGACCCTGCTCGCGCCGCTCTTCGCCCGTCCCGCGGCCGCGATCGACGACGCGGCCGGCCAGGAGCGTCTCGGCGTGCGCGTCGGGTACATCGAGACATCCGACGGATTGCACGGCACCTTCGGCGACGGGTGGGACCTCACCCTCTTCTTCACCGAGCAGGTCTACTCGAAGATCCTCCTGGACATCAGAATCGGCGCGATCTACCTCGGCGACGCGCTCAATCCCGATCTCGACGACCGGGTCACGAACACGCCCGGCATCGTATCCGAGATGCGCGTTCTTTCCTTCAGCGTCGGACCGATGGCCGGGTTGAGCGTCGGGGCTTCCTACTCCGCGTGGATCAGCGCCGGCATCGGGGTCTACTCGGTGAGCATGGTGTTCGACTCCGGGCTGTCGGTCTTCGACTACAGCGACCAGCACGTGGGATTCAACGGCGGCGTGGGTCTGTCGCGGCGGATCAGCATGAACTGGTCGCTGGAGGTGAGCGCGAGCCTGCACTACTTCTCGGTGGATCGTGAACCGAGCGACCTCTACTACGTGTTCACGGACGGCGCCGACTCTCCCCTGCTCGCGGGTCTTCTGCTGGGTGCCACCCTCGACCTGCGCTAGTCCGCGCCGGCCGTGTCGGCCGCAGCGGCGATCTCGAGCTTCCGCACCAGTTCCCTCGCTTCGACGTCCCCGGGGTTCAGCGCCACGTAACGACGCATGGCCTGCAGGGCCGGGCGCGGACGCCGGAGAGCCGCGTAGGCCATGGCGAGGTTCTTGTATCCGCTCGCGTATTCCGGGAAGCGCTGCGTGGTTTCGATGAAGACGGCGATCGCGTCGTCGAAGCGGCCCATCTCCGCGTAACTCGCGCCCAGGTTGTTGTAGGCCTTTCGATACACGGGCGACAGTTCGATCACCTTCCGAAACGCCGCCACGGCATCGTCGTAGCGCCGCATCTCGCGGTAGGTGATCCCCAGGTTGTTATGGGCCTGGAGCATCTTCGGGTCGTACTCGATCGCGAGCCGGTACTCCCGGGTGGCTTCGTCCAGCAGGTTCACTCGCCGCAGGGCCTGCGCGAGATCGTAGTGGACCGCCGGCTGGGCGGGATCGATCTTCAGCGCGCGGTTGTAGTCCTCGATGGCTTTGAAGTCGTTGTTGTTCTCGCGGTGGATGATGGCGCGGTGGAGGTAACCCTCGGGCTCCGAGGGGTAGATCGCGATCGCCTTGTTGATCTCGCGCAGGGCCGGCTGGTAGCTGCGGAGTTCTCCCAGGCGCCGCCCCTGGCGGATCTGCTGGCGGAACTGGATCATGTTCTCGTCGATCTTGAAGAGAACCGGGCTGGTCGCAATGGCGAGCACGGCGGCCCCGACGGCGAACGCCGCCGCCGTGCGGAAGGACCTCGCGCAGGCGGGCAGGGCCACGAGCGCGTGTCCCGCGAAAAGGCACAGCACGGGAATCGCCTGGGAGCGGTAACGTCCGGTGACGAAGAAGACGATGATGGAAGCCGCGTACAGCAGCACGTAGCCGTGCAGCAGTCCGCGCGTCCCCGCCGCGCGCGCGGTCAGGACCATTCCGACCACGCCGAGCGCCATGATGAACCAGAGCCGTACGAACAGCACCCGCATCCACGGCTCCGCGCGCTTTTCTATGTCGAAGCTCTCGATCTGCGGCACTTCGTATCCATTGAAGAACAGCGCCGTCTTCAGGGCCAGCAGACCGGCCGCGCGCCCGGGACGGTTGCGAATGTCCTCCCAGGTGCGCGCGAACCAGAACTTCGACACCTCGTTGGGCGTCATTTCCCGGCCGGTAACCTGCTCGACGTAGGCCCGGGTGGTCACGTCCTCGATCAGGTCGACATCGCGGATGGGGACGAAGGTCCCGTTGGCCAGCCGGGAGTTTCCCACGTAGAAGTTCACCCCGGCGTTGGTCGTCACCGGCGCGAACACGCGGCTCGCCGCGAAGTTGTGAATCATGGCCGGCAGCATCGCGACCACGACACCGGCTGCGAACGCAGCCGCACGAATCGGGGCGTTCGTGCGCGGGCGGCGACGGAGCAACCACACTCCCGCGAATACGGCGAACAGGAGGATGCTCGCGCGCGCCATGGCAGACAGGCCGAGTACGGCCCCGGCGAGGGCGGCGCGGCGGCCCGAAATGCCGTTCTTCGCACTCACGAGCAGGTAGAGCGCCGTACAGTTGAGCAGCGCGCCGAGCCCCTCCATGAGGAGTTGCGTCTCGTAGAATGTCATCGCACCGTACAGGGCGAGCAGGGCGGCACCGGCGAAGGCCGCGGACGGACGGAACAGACGCCGGCCGATCGCGAACACGAGCATCACCGTCAGCGCTCCGCCCAGCGCCTGCAGCAGGCGGACCACCATGAAGTCGCGTCCCACCAGTTTGTAGAGGAGCGCGAGGAGGTACGGGTAGAGCGGCCCCATGAAGAAGGCTTCGCGGCGTACGACGTGGCCGGCGGCGATGTCCTGAGCCATCTCGTCGTAGTAGCGCGAGTCCATGATGGGAACACGCACGTGGAGGGAGTCGGCGCTCTGCACCACGTACACGACCTTGAGCGCGAACGCGGCCACGAGCAGGAGGAGCGGCCAGCGCAGACCGCCGGCGAGAGTGCGGTCTGCGCGGTCGAGGGCGTCTTCGATGCGTCGCAGGATGCCCGCCATGGTGACGGCAACGTAGTCGAAGCCCATGCCGTCCGCAAGGAATTCCCTTGACCCTCCGGGGTCGCGAATCTAGGCTCACGAACTCGCGGCATTCTGCCCGCCATCCAGTTCCATGCATCATCCAGACGACGGGAGATCGAATATGACGCTCCGGGACGAGCTTCTGCGGCACCTCCTCGAGCACTCCTTCAAGACAGGGGAGTTCACGCTGGCGTCGGGGCGGAAGAGCAGGTACTACGTCAACGGCAAGATGACCACGCTCGACGCGCGCGGCGCGTATCTGGTCGCGCGAACGTTCCTCGCGATCATCGCCGACGACGTCCCCGACGCCGTCGGCGGGCTTACCCTCGGCGCGGACCCGATCGTCGGGTCGATGCTGTCGCTCGCGGGCCTCGAGGACCTCGGCCTGCGCGGGTTCATCGTTCGCAAGCAGAGCAAGGACCACGGCACGAAGTCGCTCGTCGAGGGTTCGCTGCGCAAGGGGGACCGCGTCGTCGTCGTCGAGGATGTGGTCACGACCGGCGGGTCTTCGTTGCAGGCGATCGCGGCGGTACGGGAACTCGGGTGCGAGGTTCGCAGGGTGCTCGCGGTGGTCGACCGGGAAGAGGGGGGGCGTCAGAATCTCGCCGACGCCGGGTGCTCGCTCGAGGCGATCTTCACGGCCGGCGAGCTGCTGCGAGCGGCCGGCCCGTCTTCGTCATGAAATGACGTGCCCGGTGCGCCCGAGCAGCCGGCCCAGCATCAGACCCGCCAGCGGAACCGCGTAAGCCAGCGCCATTCCAAGCACCACATTGCCCACGACCGGCATCCCGGACGTCAGGGCACGTACGACGGCGACCGCGGCGGCGAGTGCGCCGACGAGCATCACCGTGTAGACGTACTCGTGTTCCATGCGGACGACCATCTTGAACAGGCGCCGCGGGTCGAGCGTCCTCGCCACCGATCCTTCCCCCGCGCCGATCGACACGGCCGACGCGGGAAGGTAGAGGACCGCGACGATCGCCGCCGCGACGACGACGACCGGGCTTTCCGCCATGTACGCCCCGAAGGACTTCCCCGCCGCGCCACCGGCCCTCATGGCAACCCAGGCCGCACCGCACAGGATCACCGTCCAGCCACCCAGCACCGCGGCCATCAGCAGCGCGGGCCGCAGGATCATTCGCTTCGCATCCGTGAAGGCCCGGTTCCATTCCGGCGTGCGCGTCGCGCCGCGGGCGGTGTGCTCCATGGTCTGGAACGCGTAGAGAAACGCAATTCCGGCGATCACCAGTCCGCCGAAGGGCACGAAGGAGAGCCCGGCGAACACCAGCGCCGGCACGAAGAAGTGGACGGGGCCGCGCGCGAGCGGCATGGCCGTCACCGGGCCCAGGTCATCCCAGACCGGGGCCGGACGATCGAGGCAGCGGAACGACCGCTGCTCCGCCGCCGTGAAGCGCCGCTTGATCTCCTGCGCGGCCCGCGCGTGGTAGGGGTGCAGCCGGAGGATCGCCTGGAAGTGCTCCCGCGATTCGTCACGGCAGCCGAGTTCGGCCGCCAGCGCACCCGCTTCGAGCAGCGCCGTGACCGGATCCTCGTCGGTCCCGACGCGTCCGAGCGCAAGGCGATACGCTTCGTCCAGCGCGGAGCGCTCGCCGTCCCCGTGGGCCTCGTCCGCGGCCCCGGAAACCGGCGCGTCCCCGCGACCGGAGCGATGAACCCCCGCCAGCCGGGTTTCCGAAATCAGCGCCCAGCGGCTCTCGTCGGGGAGGAAGATGCGGCCCTCGGGCGTGAGTTCGCCGCTTCGCAACAGCGACTCGATCTCGTCCCACCCCCACTGTTCCTCGAACGTGGAGCCGGCACGGAGCACATAGTAG
>CAZPUV010000020.1:0-4031 GCA_964589805.1 uncultured bacterium
GAGAACTTGAGGTCCAGCGCCTGCGCCACGGTGGAGATGAGGAGCGTCTTGGCGAGTCCCGGCACGCCCACGAGCAGGCAATGACCGCCCGCGAAGAGCGCGATCAGGAGTTCCTCGATCACCTGGTCCTGGCCGACGATGACCTTGCCGATTTCGCCGCGCAGGCTCTCGCAGGTCTCGTTGAATTTGCGAACATCGTCCATGGTTGCGGCGCGCGTGTCGGACATGGATTCTTTCCTCTCTATTGACTCGAAGCGTGAAACGTCGTCCGGCGAACACTTTAGCACACTTGCCGGCCGCCGGGGGCGTGTGAAGTCCGCGGCTCGCCGGAGCCCGCTGCGGGCGAACCACGCCCGCCTTGACGCCCCCGTGAACGAGCAGTACACTCGCCGCTGAACATTGTTCCTGCGCGTGCGGAGCCCCCCGCCATGAAGCTACGAACATTCGCCTGCCCTGCCCTCCTTGCCATCGCACTGGTCGTGTCCGGTTGCGCCCGGACTCCCCGCATAGAGGCCTTTCCTGCCATGGCGGCGCCCGGTGAAATGGTCCACGTGCGTCTTTCGTCGTATCACGGAAAGCCCGAACGGCTTCGCGTCATGGTTGCCGACCGGCCGGCGCACATCGTGCGCGCCACCCTCGACGGCATCGATGTGGTTGTTCCGTTCGTCGCAGCCGATTCGGTGGACGTTCTGGTACGCGACGGGGAGAAGACGGTGGCCCGAACCGGCCTGCGCGTGCTCCCGCCGCGCTCGATACGCCTCCTCCTTTCCATCGACGGGCGCGCGGTTCGTGTCGTGCGCGCCGCTCCGTCGAACGAACGCCCCACGGGGCAGGCGCGTACGAAGCGCACGCGGCTCTCATTCGACGTGGTGAACCGGAACAACGTTGTCGTGTATTCCGGCTCCATTCCACACCCCGGCCGCGAGCCCCGCGAGCGATTCTTCGCCGACGCCTCGGGCGTGCGGGCGGCTCCGGTGGAACCATCCGCGCGGACGATCTTCCCGATCTACATCCCCACACCGGGCGACTCGGTTCGTATCGACGTGTACGAGGCCGGTCCCAACCTTGACCTCATGGAGAGCGGTGATCGCGACAGGCGCCGGCGCATGGGGAGCATCGAGGTGGGCCGGTGAGAAACGCGCTTCTTCTCCTGGTCGCCGGCTTCATCGCGCTCCCGGGACAACCGGCACGCGCGGTCGTTTGCCAGGACGGCTTCTGCTTCGTCCCCGGGGCGTACGGAACGCTCTACGAGGCCATGGAGGGAGGGTTCTGGAATGCGGGCGCCTTCGACCTCGTGATCATCGGCGACGGCTTCAAAGAGAGCGATATGCCGGGGTTGCAGGAGGCCGCGAAGGAGATGGTCACCGGGCTCTGGGAGATCGAACCCTACAAGAGCCGGAAATGCGCGTTCAACGTGTGGCTGGTTCGCCTCGTCTCCAATGAATCGGGAATCCGGATCCCCGGTCACCCGACCTACGGAAATCGGAACACCGCGCTCGGAACGAGCTTCTCGGCGTCCGCGAGCATGGGCATCAACGCGGATTCGGTGAAGTGCTGGGACGCGGTGACCGCGTCCGGTGTTCCCGGCGCCGACTTGATCGCGGTGATCGTTAATGACCCCACCGGTCACGACGGCGCGTGGGCGTACCCGTCGTGGAAAGTACTGCTCGTATCGGGGGCCTGGCCATGGGGAATCACGCTCGCGCACGAGCTGGGTCACCTGATCGCCGACCTCGGCGACGAGTATCAGTGCTGGAAATGCTACCGCACGCCCGGGTACATGGCTTCGGATGACTGGAATCGCGCGTACGACCCCGACGTGCACGAACCCATCGACAACCCCAATCTCACGACGAACCTGAACGAGATCCCGTGGGTGGATTCGATCTGGGCCGCCGAGACTCCGACGAAAGAGCACCCGACGAATCCGCTCAACGTCTGCGCGGGATACACCGTGGGCGCGTGGGAGGGCGGCGGATACTTCCGCAAGGGCGTGTGGCGGTCCGAGGAGTACTGCGTGATGGACGGGTGGGCGTGCGAGAAATTCGAGCACTTCTGCGCGGTCTGCAGGGCCGCCCTCGAGCAGCAGATCCCCGAATGCTGGGCGACCGCAGGTGCGGACTGCATGATGGTCGCCTGGGAGCCGCACCCGGAGAGGCTCCTGCTGACGGGGCCCGCGAGGGACTTCATCACGATTCCGCGGGGGTTCACCATCCGCATCGAGTACGACCTCCCCTTCCACTGGAGGCTTTCCCTGCCGCGCGGGAGTCTCCCCGTGCCCGCGCCCGTTTCCGGGATTCCCGTGAAGGTCGTGGTGAGAAATCTCCCGGAAGGATCGACCGCGGCGGTTCTTCACGGCGACGGGGCTGTCGTGGCGGACGGAGTGGCGTCGTCCGATGGGATCGTCGAACTCGCGTTCGCCGGCGACACGCTCCAGACCTACCGGCTCGTTCTGGAGATACCGGCCGGGTCCGACGACGCTGGCATTCGCATCGACGTCTACGTGAACGGTATCCGCGTCACTCCCCTGCCTTGAGCGAGACGCGCGGGGCCTCCGGGTGGCCCCGCGCATCACGTGCAGATCGAGGGCGTCGGCGGCGGCGGCGGTATATCAGAGGAATCGGGGCTTCCACCCGGCGGCGGCGGCGGATTCTCCGACTTGCCGGGGCTTCCACCACTCCCTTCGTCGATGGTTTCTCCCTCGGGTGTCATCCGCCAGCAGTGCCACTCCACGAACCAGTCGGATTTCCCGGTTCCCACGCGCACCGGCACGCACTCTCCCGGAGCGAGACGAAGTGAGCGCCGGCCGGCGAACACCTTCGGGTCCGTCACGACGAAGGTCACCACGTGATCGGTCCGGTTGCACCACAGCACGGTTTCCCCGCGATAGACGTTCACGAGCGACACCGCCTCCCCCGGGTCCGGCATGCCCTTGGGATCCACGGCGCCGTCCATGCTTACGCGGAGAACACAATCCGCGTCCACGTGATAGGCACGCAGGTCCGTCGTTCTTACCCTGGTTTCGTGACAGGACGTCACGAGCAGTGTGACGAGTGCCAGCACTGCGACAGCAGCGAATCGCATGTTCGCCTCCTCTGGTAATGAAGCCCCGTCTACCGGGACCTCTGCCCGGCCCGCGCCGATGCCTGTTCGCTCGCCACCAGTTGCAGAAAACGCGGGTCCTTTCTCAGTTCCTGGAGAACCGGCTCATTCATGATCTCGTACAGCGGATAGGACTTTCGAATCGCCTCACCGATGTAGTGGAGTGCTCGTACGCGGTCACCCGTGTGCTCGTAGACCTCCCCGATGCGATACATCACCTCGGATTCGCTCGAGTTCTCGGCCACGGCAACCATGCGCATCGCTTCCTCCCGATTGCCGAGCATGGCGTTGTAGTCCGCGAGCCAGGAAGCGGTGATCGCGTCGTCGGGAACTTCTCTCAGGCGCTCGCCAGCCTTCTCGATGGCCCGGCGGTACATGCGCTTCGCGCGCTCGCGTCCTCCCTCCGCCCAGTACAACGCCGACGCGAGATTCCCCCAGTGTTTGAATTTCGTCGTGTCGCAGTACTCGAGCGCGTACTCGAAGTACCTCGCCGAGTCCGCATAGCGCCCCTCGAAATAGAGCACATACCCGACGTTTCCGCAGGTGGCGCAATTGGGGCGCATCAGGAAGGCACGCTCCCAGTGCTCGCGCGCCCGGCTCCACTCGCCGCGGTCAGAGTGATACAGCCCCATGGTGTTGAGCGCTCGGTGATCGTCGGGCGCGAGCGACAGCGCGGTGCGCAGTTCGGAAAACTGTTCGTCGTGCCTGCCCATGGTGTTGTACAGCCATCCGAGAAGCCAGTGCGAGTAGTGGTAGTCCGGAAACCGCTCGACGAGCGTGCGGTACGCGTCTTCCGCTTCGGCGTAGCGCTGCGCGTCGACCAGGACCCAGCCCAGGCGTTCGTACGCCACCATGTCGCCTGGGTCATTCTGTATGGCACGTTTGAGGAGCGCCACGCCGTCGTCGGTCCGATGGTCGCGCGCGCACAA
>CAZPUV010000020.1:4041-17311 GCA_964589805.1 uncultured bacterium
GCATCATTACCGGTGGAGTCGGGACCGACGCCCAGCTTCAACCAGTGTTCTGCCGCCACCCGGTGCGCCTGATCCTCGTCCCTCTCGTACGCACGCATGTAGGCGTGTCCCAGCGCCGTGGCCGCAGGCGCGAACTGCGTGTCTGCAAGCGCGGCGGGGCGGAGGATCTCGATTTCGCGGTTCGGATCCCCGCGCGACACGGGTCGCGACATCAGCCCGAGAGCTTCAAGCAGCGCGCCGGCATTGTCTCCGGCGGTGTTCATGTCGTGCATGGCGGAAAAGCGGGAGGAGTCCACGCCGACGAACCTCGCCGCTACCCCGTCCAGCAGCTCGGGCAGCCGGTCCAGGTCGATATCGACGGCCGCCGCCCGCAGTTCCTTCTCGCTGTCAGCGTCACGGAGCGCGAGCATGAGGCGGTGGCCGTTCTCGAACGGCGTCACACTTCCGGTGACGATGCGGTTCACGCCGAACGCGGTTCGAAAGCGGTCCACGGTTGCGGGCCGGTCGGTGGTCACCCGCCACTGCGGAAGCACCCACATGGAACGGTGGACGCGGCTGGCCCGTTGGAAGGCCCGGTTGGCTTCGTACGTCACGCCGTCCACGAGCGCCTGCGAGGGTGAGTCGCCGATGCGTTCGAAAGGAACGATCGCAAGCCGGACCTTCGTCGAATACGGCGACGCGATCCGCTCGCGGAGTCCCGCCCACCCGACAACCGCCAGCACGACCACCGCGGTCGCGACCAGCGGCAGGAACCGCCTGCTCCGGCGAGCGCGCACCCGCACCACGCTGACCGCGCGCACGCCGGCCGTCGCGAACGAGTCCCCCCAGCCCAGCTTCCTCCCCGCCTCGAACACCGCCACGCTGAAGTCCTCGACTGACTGATAGCGGTCGTCGGCGCTCTTCTCCAGGCACCTCGCGATGATGGCCGCGCACGGTTCGGGTACATCGGACCGGATCTCACGGATGGGCTTCGGCGCCTCGTTGAGAATCGAGTACACCACGGCCTGGTCGATCTCACCGCGGAAAGGCACCTGGCCGGTGAGCATTTCGTAGAGAATCGCGCCCAGGGCCCAGATGTCCACGCGCGCGTCCACGTGTTCGCTTCTGGCCTGTTCCGGTGCCATGTAGGACACGGTGCCGAGGGCGACGCCACTCCCGGTCACCCGCGACCGGCCGAGGAGTTTCGACAGACCGAAGTCGATGATCTTGACGAACCCGTCGTTCGTGATCATCACGTTGCCGGGTTTGATGTCGCGATGGATGATGCCGCTCGCGTGCGCGCGCGCGAGTCCCTGCGCGACCGCGAACGCAATCTGGAACGCTTCCTCGACGTCGAGCCTGCGCCGCGCGATCCGTTGCTTCAGCGACTCGCCGTCGTAACACGGCATCGCGATGAACATCTGTCCTTCGGGAGTCTCGTCGATTTCGTAGATGCCGCAGATGTTGGGGTGATCGAGCGCCGAGGCGGCCTGGGCTTCGTGGAGAAACCGTTTCTTGGCGTCGTCGTCGCGGGTGAGTTCGGGCGCGAGGAACTTGAGTGCGACAGTCCGGCGGAGCTTCAGGTCCTCCGCCTTGTACAGCACTCCCATGCCCCCGCCCCCCAACTTCTGGAGGACGCGATAGTGTGAGACAACGTGACCGATCATGGGCTGCTACTAACCGGGGGCGGACACGGCGCCAGTCGCCGCGGCAGTTCCCATCGTCACAGCGGAGTATACTCCATGCTGCACGCCTTGCCAAGCAACCGGTCACCGTTGTTTGACGTGCGGCGGCGAAGCGCTATAATTCGACCAACCGCAAATCAGGAGGTGACGTCATGGCAGATCGTGTACGCAAGGTGAAGTACTGCTATGCGAAGGTGCCGATGCGTCCGGGCAATGGTGCAAGGATTCTTTCCGAACTCCGCGATGAAGGCGTCAATCTTGTCGCGTTCTCTGGTTTCCCGGCTGGCGGCGGGCGCGCCCAGCTCGACTTCATCCCCGAGGACATGGGCGTGCTGCGCCGCGTCGCGACGCGGAACGGCTGGAAGCTCAGCCCGGTGAAGAAGGCGTTTCTCGTGCAGGGCAGCGATTCCGTCGGCGCGGTAAACCGTCATGTCAAGAAACTCGCCGAGCGCGGCATCAGCATCACGGCCGCCGACGCGGTGTGCGCCGGCAAGGGCCGGTACGGCATGATTCTATGGGTGAAACCAAAGGACTACGCGCGGGCGGCTCGAACGCTGAACGCGAAGTAAGCAGTGCCGGACGGGGTGTCGCGCGCGCTTCGCGCGTGCGCGTCATCGCTGTACGCCATCGGCGCGAGCGGCGCGCGTTCATTCGCCTGCCGTGGACGATCTATCGCGGCGACCCCGACTGGGTGCCGCCGCTTCTCCGTGACGAAGAAGCCTTCCTCGACACCGCGCGCAATCCCTTCTTCGAACACGGAGATGTGGGGCTGTTTCTCGCCCTCGACGGCGACCGTCCCGTCGGGCGCATCGCCGCCATCGACAACCACGAGCACACCCGGATCCACCGTGACGGTGCGGGCTTCTTCGGCCTCTTCGAGTCGATCGATGACGAGCGTGTGAGCGGCGCGCTCTTCGACGCCGCGTCCGCGTGGCTGGCTGCGCGTGACATGAGGACGCTCCGCGGCCCGATGACACTTTCGATCAACGATCGCTGCGGGCTCCTGATCCGGGGCTTCGACGGGTCTCCTTATATCATGATGCCGTACAACCCGCGGTCCTATCAGCGGCTGGTAGAAGCGGCCGGGTTCGTGAAGGCGAAGGACGTTCTGGCCTACCTGTTCGACCGGTACTCGGTGCCCGGCGACCGTGTGGCGCGCATGCGCGCCACGCTCGCGCGGCGTTACGACGGCCGGGTTCGCGTGCGCGCGATGAGCCGGAAACGCTGGAACGAAGACGTGACCGTGCTGCGCGATCTCTTCAACCGCGCCTGGGAGGATAACTGGGGCTTCCTGCCCTACACCGAACGCGAGTTCGACCACCTGGCCGCATCGATGAAGCCCGTGATCGACACCGATCTCGTGGGCATCCTGGAAGCAGGCGGCGAGCCGGTGGGTTTCGGCGTCGCGCTTCCCGACGCCAACCTCGCCATCCGTGAGGCCAACGGCCGCCTGCTTCCGCTGGGAATCGTCAAGATGATGATGGCCATGCGGCGCGTCCGCCGGGTGCGCGTGCCCATCCTGGGGATTCTTCCCGGGTACCGGGGCCGTGGTTTCGACGTGCTCCTCTACGAGCACCTGGCGGAGCACGCCCTGCGCAAGGGATACCACACGGCCGAAACGTCCTGGATTCTCGAAGACAACGTTCGCATGCGCCGGGGCATTGAGAACTTCGGCGGCAAGTTGCACCGCGTGTACCGCATCTACGAGCGGAGCATCTTGTGAACACGGCCTTCGTCACCGGCGCGACCGGTTTCATCGGCGTAAGGCTGGTGGAGGAACTCGTCGCGCGCGGCGCCCGGGTGCGCGCGCTGGTACGGAACCCGTCCCGCGCCGGACGCCTCCCGCCGGAGAACGTGGACATCGTCCACGGCACGATCGAAGACACCGCGGCACTCGCCCGCGGGATCGACGGCGCCGATACGGTCTTCCACCTTGCGGCGCTCACCGGATCATCCGACGCGCGCGCAATGGACCGCGTCAACATCGCTGGCACCACCAACGTCGTCGACACCTGTCTGCGTCCCGCAACGCCGCCGAAACTCGTCTTCGTTTCCAGCCAGGCGGCGGGCGGACCCAGCCGTGACGGCCGCCCGGTCGACGAGCACACCACGCCGCATCCCGTCTCCGCCTACGGCGCGAGCAAGCTCGCCGCGGAACGAATCGTCGAGAAGCGCGCGGACGCGCTCCCGATCGTGATCGTGCGCCCGCCGTCGGTGTACGGACCCGGCGACGTTGCTTTCCTCTCGTTGTTCAGGCTCGCGCGCGCGGGTTTCATCCCGATTCCGAGGGGGCTGGGCCGCCTGGCGGTGGTTCACGTGGACGATCTCGTCCAGGGCCTGATGCTGGCCGCCGGGCGGGGTTCGGGCACGTACTACTTCACCGACGGCGCGCAACACACGGGGGCGGCGGTGGCGCGCGCCATCGCGGGCGCCGTCTCGCGTCGCGCCCGCGTCGTGCGGCTGCCCGATGGTGTGTTTGCGGGAACGGCGCGGGTCGCGGAGCAGTTGGCACGGATCGCGCGCCGGCGGCCGCCGCTCACTCGCGACCGCGTGGCCGACGCCATATCCTCGAACTGGTCCTGCAGCGATGCGCGCGCGCGAAGCGAACTGGACTACGCATCCCGCCGGGATCTCGACGGCGGCATGCGTGAGACGGCGGCGTGGTACCGGTCGAACGGGTGGCTCTAGGGCCGGTCAGGGAAGGAGCACGTCGTTCAGCCGCTCGACGCCCGCGATCACGCGCTCCGGCGACTCGCCGGCAAAGCAGATGCGAATGTGGCCGCGAAAGTCGTCGCCGAAGTCCGCTCCCGGGGCAACCGCCACCCCGGCGTCCAGCAACGACTCGATGACCCCGTCGCGGGAACGCCCGCCGAGATACGCATCGACCGGAAAGAAGAAGTAGTAGGCCCCGTCCGGAAGCGGCGCCTTCACCCGCAACATTGCCGCCACACGATCGCGCATCGCCTGGCACTCGTCCACGAACGCCCGCGACCACGCACGCCGCGTGCGAACCGGCTCCACCATCATCTGCTGCGAGACCGTCGAGGGGCTGTAGAGCTGGTGCACCATGGCCCGGTTCACGGTCCGGATCACATCCTCCCCCGCCACCGCGTAGCCGAGCCGGAGCCCCGCGAACATGAAGACCTTGGAGAATGTGAACACGGATATCGTCCGCTCGGAGGCGCCGGAGAGGGTCGCCGGGGACACGTGGTCGCGCCCGTCGAAGGTCATGCCGTCGTAGGCCTCGTCGGAAACGAGCCACAGGTCGTGGCGCGCGGCGAAGTCCGCCACCGTGCGGATCTGTTCGCGCGTGAGCACCTTGCCGCTCGGGTTGTTGGGACTGTTGAGATAGACGGCGGCGGTCTTCGGCGTGAGTGCCCGCTCCAACAGTCCCCTGATGTCGATATTCGTTTCGTCGTAGAGCGCGGCGTACAGAGGCACCTCCACCGGATTCCCTCCCGCCATGCGCACCATTCCGCGGAAGAACGGCCAGAAGGGGGAGAGCAGCAGCACCTCGTCCCCGTCGTCCACGATGCTCTGGACGATCGCGCTCAGCGCATTGGTGGCACCCGCGGTCACGAGCACGTTCGATCGCGCTACGGAGAGTCCGTTGTCATCCCGAAGCTTCTCCACGATCGCGTCGCGCAACGGTGCAATCCCGAACGTGTCGCAGTAACGATGGAATCCCGGGTGGTCACGCCTGAACGCCGCGTCGATCGGAAGTGAGTAGGGCGGTTCCGGATACGCGTCGCCGATGTGCAGGCCCGCCAGGCGTTCACCCTGCGCTGTCATGCGGGCGCGGAATTTCTCGTACACGGAACCCGGGATGCGGGCGGCCCGGGAGGAGAAACGGGGGAATCGCGGCATCGACAGATCCTTCTCAGACGCTGTTCGGGCGCCCGAGCGCCCGGCGCAGGAGCCAGACGCGGCGGGACGCGACGCGCTTGACGTGTCGCAGCCCCGGCTCCCGGTTGACCGGGAAGCGTCCGAGTTCCGGCCAGCGGTGGCGGACGACATCGCGCGGGAAACGCTTGGAAATCTTGTATGCGTCGGGCAGCCTGAGCATGGCGAACATCGAGTCGCGGTGAACCAGCGGATAGATCCGGAACGTCACGTCGTTCGCATCACCGTAGGGGAGAATGCTGGCCCAGCATCCGATGCGCTGCTCGACCATGACCAGGTCGACGATGTTCATGGGGCGATCCGCCGGCGCGTCGCGCATCCACGCTTCGGCTCGTTCAACGAGCCGCGGCGTCTCCGGGAGTGCAAGTGCACTCAGCAGTACACCGGGCGTAATCGGCTTTCCCGAACCCATGCTCTTCCAGTAATTCGCGCGTGCCACCTCTCCCCCCACACCCGTCAGCTCGGGGAGCTTCCGACCGAGTTGCGCGTACATGCCCGTCGCCCGCCAGCCCCGCGGTTCCGACACCGAGAATCCCGTCCGCCACAACCACTTCTCCAGCTGTTCCGTCGAGGCGTCGCGATACGGGATCACGCGGTGGTTCAGCCCGTGTACCTGCGCGATCCTGCTCGCTATCTCCACGTCGAGCCGCCCGGTCCGGTCCGGAATGCTCAACGTGATCATCTCCATCCAATCCTGGTGTGCGCGGGCGGCCGCAAGTATCGAGCGGGAGTCGTTTCCGGCGGTGAGCGGCAGGTAGACCGGCCCTTCCGCCGTCAGCGCGCGAATCTGCCACTCGACCACCGCCGACACCACGTCGATCGCACGGCCGGGATCGCAATCGCCGGGAATGGGGGCCTCGGGCCAGTGCCGGCGAACGGTCCACCGGGCGAGATCGAGGAAATGATTCGGGAGCAGGCGGTGCACGCCGAGCCGCGGCGTGAGACCGAACCCGAGCACCGCGTTGTTGAGCGGAACACCGCTGGTGCGGATCAACTCCTCGTCGTCGTCACAGCCAAGACCATAGGGAACGAGCGACGGCGTCGAACACACGAGTTCGAGATCCGGCGCGTAGACACACGAAATGCCCCCGGCGGAGTCGAGGTACACACGCTCGGCCGCGGGAGCCACAAGAACGGCCAGAAACCGCCCGCCGAGCCGGTAGAGTTCTTTCTCGAATGCGGCGGAGTCGTCGGGACGTGCGGAGAACTCGATCCGCCGGCGGATCCGCGATCCGGTGTCCTTGATGGGATAACCGATGACCCAGCCACACACACTGCCCCCGGCCACCAGCTCCGCCACCGGAAGGTTCGAATGGACGGCGAGGAGCCAGGTGTCGAGCCGCCGAACCGGCCAGCCCCGGGGGACGAACGCTTCCGACCTGCAGAGAACGAACTGGCCGGTGAGCCGGCTGCGATCGTAGACCGACGAGAGTTCCGCAGCCGAACGCACCACGACCTTCCGGGGGGGGAGATCGTCCGGGCCCTCCAGCGACTGCCGGACGAGCCAGACACTGCGGCGCGCCTTGCGGACATAGTGCCTCAGTCCCGTCGTACGGTTGAATGGAATCCGGGCGAGTTCCGGCCAGCGGGACCCGATGATGTCGTGCTGAAAACGGCGCGCCAACTTGTACGCGTCGGGCAGTCCCAGCATGGCCATCAACGCGTCGCGATGGTTCTTCGGGAAGATCCGCGGCCCCACCGAGTGCGCCTCTCCGTAGGGCAGAACCGCCCCCCAGGGGCCGATGTACTGCTCCACCAGGAAGAGATCGATGATGTTCATGGGCCGGTCGGCGGGAACGTCCCGAAGCCAGGCCGCCGCCAGTTCCACGAATTGCGGCAGGATGGGAAGGTCGAGGGCGTCGACCAGCGCGTCCGGGGTGATCGGCACGACATGCCCCAGGTCCCCCCAGAACCCGGCGCGCGCCACTTCCCCGAGCACGCCGCTGATCTCCGGCCGGGAGGGATCGAGCAACGCGTACGCGCCGGTCGCCATCCAGCCCCGCGGCTCCGCGACCGAGAACCCCGTTCGCCACAGCCACTTCTCCAGCTGCTCGACCGTGGCATCCGGGTGCGGAATCACGCGGTGGTTGAGTCCGTACTCACGCGCGATCCGGCACGCGATCTCCACGTCCAGGCGTCCGGTTCGATCCGGTATGTCGAACGTGATGAACTCGGCCCGGTCCACGTGATCACGCGCGCATGCGAGTATCGATCGCGTATCGTAGCCGGCGGTGAGCGGCATGTAGACGTGCGCGTCCGCTGTAAACGCGCGGATGTGACGCTCCACGACGGCGGAGACGACCGCCACGGCGTCCGCAGCATCACGATCGCCGCGGATCGGGGCTGTCGGCCAGTGACGGTGCCCGGTCCAGTTGGACAGGTCGAGGAAGTGGTTCGGGAGAAGCCGCTGTACGCCGCGGCGCGGGGTCAGGCCGAAGCCCAGAACCGCGCTGTTGAATGGAACGCCGGTGTCGCGGATGAGTTCGTCGTTGTCGTCACAGCCGAGACCATAGGGAACGAGAGACGGCGTCGAACAGACGAGTTCCAGCGACGGCGCGTAGACACAGGACTGGCCGCCCGCTGGATCGAGATAGACGCGCTCCCGCCCCGCCCCGACGAGAACACCGAGAAAGCGGCCTCCGAACCGGTAGAACGCGGACTCGAAGGCCGTTGTGTCGCCGGGAACAGCATCGAGGTCGAACCTGTCCCCGTTTCGCGCGCCCGTTTCGTCTATGGCGTCGCCCACCAGCCAACCGCAGGGCTCGCCCCGCGCAAAAAGATCCGTGACTCTGAGCTTCGGGTGGGCGGCGAGCAACCAGCCGGCATGCTGCCATACGGGCCACCCCGCCGGGACCAGAGCCTCCGTTCGGCAGAGCACAAATTGCGCGGCAAGGTCGGCACGATCGTAGACCGCGGAGAGTTCTCTTGCCGAACGGTACATATTCTCCCATGCCCCGGCCGCCGGGTTCACGAGTCGATCTTGTTGATTCCCTGGCCTGTCGACGCCCGCCGGCGTCGCGAACGGTCTCGCCGGGCGATTTCCCGTGATACGACGGTAGCACGGAAGTTCGCCCGCCCCGCAGCGCATGTTACAATGCCGGTCCGGGACCACACCATACTGGATTCGGCAACAAGGAGATGACGATGGCTGGAGATCCGAACGAGCCTTCACGCACGGAGCAGGAACCGAACCACCGCGAACGCCTGCAGCTCATCGAAGAGCTCAAGCGCAGCCCGGCGTACCGGATCGCGTTCGAGGACGGGGAATTCCTCGGCCAGGAGGCGTTGCGGCCCGTCCGGATGCAGCTGGAGCTTCTCAAGCCCGAGATGCTGCTGCACCAGCTTCAGATCCGATCGACGATCGTCGTGTTCGGGAGTGCGCGTATCCTTCCCCCGGACAAGGCGGCCGCCCGGCTCGATGCAGTCGCCGCCTCCCTGGAGCGGAACCCGGACGACGCCGAGCTCGCGGCCGTGATGGCGCGGGCCGAACGGCAGGTGGCCCTCTCGAAGTACTACGAGGAGGCGCGCAAGTTCTCGCGCACGGTCTCCACCCTGTTCAAGCAGGCCGATCGTCGTGATTTCGTGGTCGTCACCGGAGGCGGCCCCGGAATCATGGAAGCCGCCAACCGGGGAGCGTTCGACGCGCAGGCGGTGAGCGCCGGCTTCAACATCACGCTGCCGCAGGAGCAGGAGCCAAACCCGTACATCAGCCCGGAGCTGTGTTTCCAGTTCCACTACTTCGCGATGCGCAAGATGCACTTCCTCATGCGCGCGGTCGCACTGGTGGCGTTCCCGGGTGGTTTCGGAACCCTCGACGAGCTGTTCGAAGCGCTGACACTCGTCCAGACGCAGAAGATGAAGTCCATGCCGATCGTGCTGGTGGGAAGGGAGTTCTGGACCCGGCTGATCGACTTCGACCTGATGGTCGCAGAGGGCGTGATCTCCCCGGAGGACCTGATGCTGTTCACGACCGTCGAGACCGCCGAAGAGGCGGTGCAGCACATATACGACTACTACGGGCGCGCCGCGCCCGACATCGAATAGCGCCGCACCGCCCCGCGCATCAGCGGGTGGATACCTCCGCCCCCGTTCTTCCCTCCATCCGCGATACCTCCTATAATGAGGCGGATCGCTCCGTTGATCCACCGCCGGATTCCGGACAAGATCCCGGGAGGTCTGTCATGCGTGGTTTTCTGATTCGCGGCCTGGTCACGGCACTCGGACTCTGGATCGCGTCCGCGCTCCTGTCCGGCGTTCACTCGACCGGCATACTCTCCATCGTCGGTGCTGGTCTCCTCCTCGGGGTGGTAAACGCGGTCGTGCGGCCGATCATCGTGTTCCTGACGCTTCCCATTACCATCGTCACGCTTGGCCTCTTCCTGCTGGTCGTGAATGCCGCGATGGTGGCGCTGGTCGCGAAGATGCTGAACGGGTTTTCCGTGGACGGGTTCGGATGGGCCGTCGCCACGACACTCATCGTGGCGATCGTGAGCTGGGGTAGCAACGCGTTTGTCGGTCCGCGCGGGCGCTTCGAAGTCTACACCAGCGGCGGACGGCACGAGCCGTAGCGGATTCATGCCCGAACCCCGCGAGACCGATCCCAGGCAGCGATTCTCGAACCGCGTCGAAGACTACATCCGCTACCGCCCGGGGTATCCGCCCCAGTTCATCGCATGGCTTCGGGACGCAATCGGTCTGCAGCGATCCTGGTTCGTCGCCGACATCGGAAGCGGCACCGGGTTGCTTTCCATCCCGTTCCTCGAGAACGGCAACCTGGTATACGGCGTCGAACCCAACGCCGCCATGCGCGCCGCGGCGGAGGACGCTTTTGCGACGGAGCCCCGATTCGAGAGCATCGCCGGCAGCGCGGAGGCGACCACGCTCCAGGACGGTTCGGTGGACCTGGTGGCCGCCGGCCAGGCCTTTCACTGGTTCGAGCCCGTTGCCACGCGCCGGGAGTGGAGGCGCATTCTCTCCCCGGGTGGACGCGCACTCGTTGTCTTCATCTCGCGACGGGTCGAAGCCACGGCGTTCATGCGCGCGTACGACGAATTCCTGATCAGGCACTCGATCGACTACCAGGATGTGGATCACCGGCGCGTGCTCGGCGATCACCTGCATTCCTTCTTCGATGAGATGATCGAATGGCATCTTGATTTCTCGCTGTCGCGCACGTATGACGACGTGCGGGGCCTCTCGATGTCTTCATCCTACGTGCCCCCACCCGGTCATCCCGGACACGACCGGTTCTTCCTGGGACTGCGCGAGCTCTTCGACGCGCACTCCGAGGATGGCAGCGTGGCGTTCCCCTACCAGGTGGAAGCATACGTGGGGCGTCTCGGCTGACGTCAGCGCCGGTCGCGAGCGTAGATGGCGTCCCACGCCGACAGCGCCGCCTTGGGATTCAGATCGACATCCACGAGACCGAGCCAGGCGAACAGATACAGGATGGACCCGGGCGGGGGACCGATCGACGCCAGATCGAGGTCGGTGAACGTCAGCTGGAAGACAGCGACCGCGTCCACTCCGTCGAGCAAACGCGCGTGGCGGGCGATGTAGCGGCGTTGTTCGTCCTCGGACGACACCAGCGTGTCCAGTGTTTCCGACGACCAGCCGCCTTCGGTGACGGCTACCGGGATGGTCCGCCCGGCGATCAGCGTGGAGTAGTAGTCGAGCGGGATTTCCTCCGGAACCTCGAACCCGGCGAGGTACGGATACGAGGACAGCCCGAGTTCGTCGATGAAGGGGAAGTGCACGAAATCGGTGTCTATCCCACGGAAGTCGCCATCGACCAGTCGCCCCCACGCGTAGTCCACCTGCACGCTCACGCTCAATCTCGCGGATGCTCGTCGCGCGCGCACATCCGCGGCGGCGTCGTTCACGACCTGGCGAATCGCGTCGTACAGGAGTGCGGGCGCGAGTCCGCGAATGAGGTTGGTCTCCAGCGCGAGCCCCAGGTGATCCGGCTGGACCATGCTGTCGATCACCACCGCGTAGCGACGGAATATCCGCTGGATCGCAGGCTCGGTGATGCTTCGTCCCGCCGCGACCAGCGCGTCGGACTCGCCCGCGCGGTTCAATCCGTTGGCGGGGTCGAGGTAGATCCACAGCTCGTGCCCTTTGAAGCGGAAGTAGTCGGCCAGTTCCAACTGGTCGCGGGCCACGAGGGTTTCGGCGGAAACACCCGCCAGAAGCGAATCCCAGGGCAGTTCGAAGCTCATGATCGCGGCGTCGGAGCGAGTCGACCACATGTCGATCGCCGCAATCGCCAGCGGGAGATCGGCCCGGGGCGGGATGGCCGAAAAACCCATGCGATACGTCCGGGACGGCGGATTTCCCGGCGGCGGGCTCGAGCCGGTGTCGGAGCAACCGGCCGCGATGGCCAGCGTGAGAGCGAGCAGGGCCGTTCCGGGGCGTCGAATCATGGGCGATCCGCCCGGCAAGTGCAAACCCCGCGCCAGCCCGATCCGTCCAAGCCGCTTGTTTCCATGGTGCTTATGGTTGTATGCTACGGGTACACCGAAACGTACACAAGAATCGACGCGCTGGACCGCGTCCCAGTATGACATTCGAATCACTGAATCTCCCGGCCCCGATCATGCGGGCCATCGATGACGCGGGCTACGAGACCCCGACCGAAATCCAGGCACTCGCCATTCCGCCAGCCATGGAGGGGCGCGACATCCTCGGCCGTGCCGCGACCGGCACGGGCAAGACGGCCGCGTTTGCGATCCCCATCCTGATCGCCCTCTCGCAGAAGGACCACACCGCCACCGGGGAGACGATGACCCCCCCGCACCACCCGCAGCGCAAGAACCCGTCGACCCCGTCAAGGGTCATACGGGCGCTCGTGCTGACCCCGACGCGCGAGTTGTGCGTCCAGAACGAGGAGGCGTTCAAGGCGTACGGCAAGTATCTCGGTCTGCGCGAACTCGCCGTCTACGGCGGCATGCCGATCGACCGGCAGATCAAGAAGCTCCGCAACGGCGTCGACATCGTGATTGCGACGCCGGGGAGGCTCCTGGACCACATCGGCCGGCACACCATCGACCTGCGCAATGTCGAGTACCTGGTACTCGACGAGGTCGACCGCATGTTCGACATGGGATTCATCCAGGACGTCCGGAAGATCATCGCCAAGATCCCGGAGAACCGCCAGACACTGCTCTTCTCGGCGACGATATCGTCCGAGGTCCGCCGGCTCGCCGAGCGTGTTCAGTCGGACGCGCTCATCGTGGAAGTGGGAGAGCAACGCAAGCCGACAGACATGGTGACGCAGTACGTGTTCCCGGTACCCCGCGATCGAAAGCTCGAACTTCTGCGTACCATTCTCGAGAACGCCGCGTGGGACATGGTCCTCGTCTTTACCGCGACCAAGGACAACGCCGAATTCCTCACACGGAGGCTCTCCCACTACGGGGTCGACGTCGCCGAGCTGCATTCGAACCGTTCACAGAAGGAACGACGCGATGCCCTGGAAGGTTTCAAGAATGGCGAGCATCGGGTTCTGATCGCCACCGACATTGCGGCCCGCGGGCTCGACATCGAGGGCATTTCACACGTGGTCAACTTCGACGTCCCGCGCAACGCCGAAGACTACATCCACCGCATCGGCCGCACCGGACGTGCCGAAGCCACCGGCGATGCGGTGACTTTCGTCGCGTTCGACGAAGAGGAGTTCCTCGACCGGATCGAACAGCACA
>CAZPUV010000021.1:0-17214 GCA_964589805.1 uncultured bacterium
AGGACCACGGAACCGGTGTTCCCGTCCACGATGACCGTGTCTCCGGTCTGCACGAGATCCACCAGATTCTCGAGCCCCACCACCGCGGGCACGCCCTGCGAGCGGGCGATGATCGCGGTGTGCGAGGTTCGTCCGCCAAGATCGGTGACGTATGCGAGAACCGTCCGCCGGTCGAACTGGGCGGTGTCGCTCGGCGACAGATCGTGGGCCACGATCACGCAGGGTTCCTCGGGCTGGTTGGCGTCGCGCCGGTCCTTGCCGACCAGATGCAGGATCACGCGCTTCTTCACGTCGCTCAGGTCGATCGTGCGCTCCTTGAGGTACTCGTCCTCGATGCCGCCGATGGCCTGGATGATCCGGTCGATGACCTGTTCGAAAGCCGCGGCCGCATTCAGGCGGCTGGCGCGGATCAACGCCTCCGTCTCGTCGGTGAGCGTGCTGTCGTCGAGTATCAGCAGATGGGTGTCGAAGATGCGGGCGTGCTCCTCACCCATGCGCCGGGCAATGTCGGCCTTGAAGGCGCGGAGCTCCCGGCCGGTGTCGCCCAGGGCCTTCGCGAAACGGCCCACCTCTGCATCGACCGCGCCCGCGTCCACCGTGTGACGGGAAACGTTGATGCGGTCGCCGTTGCGCACGAAGGCCGTGCCGATGACGATCCCCGGAGACGCAGAGATCCCGCGGCGTTCCAGTTCCGCCTTCGTCTGGCTCTGCCCCTTGGCCGGGCCGTTCACCTTGTCGAGTCTGCTGCGTGGCATGGTCAGGCGGTTCCCAGGGATGGTCCGCAGCGTGGCGGCGCCATCCGGCCGGTCCGCGTCCCGGAGGGCGCGGCCGGGTCAATCCTCGTAGAACTTGGCGTCGAAGAGGGCCTCGAGGGCTTTCTGCGCGGCGGCTTCGTCCGGTCCTTCAACCTCGATCCGGATCTGCGCGCCTCGGGCGGCGGCGAGACTGGCGAGCCCCAGAATGCTCTTTCCGTTGGCGTACTTGTCGTTGTGGTACACGCGAATGTCACTCGTGAACTGGGCGGCCACCTTGACGAATTCACCAGCGGCGCGAAGGTGCAGGCCGATCTTGTTGCCCACCTGTCTTGTGAACTCGACCATACGCTTCGACGCCTACTTCAAGATTAATGCGACTGCCCAGGCCAGCGGAAGAAGGACAATCGCGAGCCACGGTGCCTGGATCCGGCGCGACGTCATGATCGCCAGCGCGGCCACCAGCCCGGTGGCAACAAGGACGGAAATCCCCTCACCGCGGGCCCGGTCGATCAGCAGTCCAGCCAGCAACCCGCCCGCGAACGCGGCGGCACTGCGGGCGATGCCGAGCACACGCTGGACACCGTGCCCGGAGAACACCTCTACCACACCCCAGCCTCGGGAGTAACCGAACGAAAGCCCCCAGTAACGGGATGCGATCACCACGGCATTGTACAGCAGGAGAACCGCCAGTAACCCCGGAAAAAAACTGTATATAGCAGACACGCACGCCAAAGTCAACGCGAGGGGCCTGAGCGCGCCGACGAACAGCAGGTCGCCCACCGCCGCCAGCGCGCTGCTGGAGACCTGCTTGAAGCGGGACACCGACGCGCGGGAGCCGGTTTCGCCCTCTTCCTCGATCCGAAGCACCCCGCCCACCACGAGTGGAGCGACGTTGGGATTGGTGTTGAAATACTCGGTATGTCGTGCAAGGAGAACGTTTGCCCCCGGCGACAGACGGTGGGCCACGGCCTCCAGCGCATGGAGGACGCCGAGGTTCTGCATTCCCCGCCTGTGCAGGGTGGCCTGGATGAAAAGCAACCGGGCGAACACCCGGGCGAGATCCGATCGCTCGAGACGGCCGCTCACGACAACCACACCACCCCCAGGGCCACCAGGAGCCCCAGAGCGGCGTACCGGGCCTGGCCGCGGTGGCCGAACGCGGCGACGATGGTCGCGATGGCCAGGGCGGGCAGCGCGCCCAGCCACAGGGCCGCCCCGCTTTCAATGGCTCCCAGTCGGCCGGTGAGCATGTCGGTCAGCCCGGCCGCGACCGGCAGCATGACCAGCACCTGCGCAGCGTTGACGACTCCGGCGATGAGCACGGAGCCGAGCACGCAGAACGCGAGATTGCGCGCGGTCGCCTCCGGCGTGTCGGGAAGCCGGAATCGGACCAGCCAGCGCTCGCGCATTTCGCCCGCGGCCCGCGAGATGACCGCACCGGCCTCACCGGCGAGCAACCCGAAGAACACCGCCGCCGATACGACGAAGCCAAGCCGCAGGTCGCCCGTCTGCTGGAGCGAGAGGCACGCGGCCGATATTCCCACCGTTCCGCCGACCACGGTGTTCGGCCGCCGCGTTCCGCGTGCGGCTCCAATCGAGAGCCAGACCAGCTGGAGCACCACACCCGCCGCGAGCGCGGCCTGCATCTGGTGGGTGAGCGACCCGATGATGAGTGCGGCAAACACGGGTTCACCGAGCAGGCTCTGCCAGCCGCCGCGGTCGTCGATGGCGAGCAGCCCGGCGATCAGCGAAATGACGACGACGTCGGACATCCGTCCGTCACACCACCAGCGAGTTGATCACGCGTGCCGCGTTCGAGGGGATGTCCTGGGCCGACAGCGTCACCCCTCGCTTGACCAGCTCGCGCAGTGAGGTGCGTTCATCCTCGGTCAGGAATACGAACGGCAGGAGTTCCACCGAATTCTCGCGGTAGTGCAGCCCGCCCACGTTGACTTCCCTGACGACGACCCCCGCTTCCACGAGCTCCAGCACGTCGTATCCCGTTTCGAACAGCAGGAGGAGATCCTCCTTCTCGAACAATTCCCCCTGCAGGCGCCGTACCGTTTCCTCCACGGAGAAGAACGATGTCCTGATATCCGGGGGCACACAGGAGGTGTAGAAACGGCGTTCCCAGTCGCTCGCCGCCACGCGGTCGTTGACGATTACGATGCGGTCCGGATTGACGTAGGGCAGCCAGCCCAGCACCACCTGACCATGGATGAGTCGGTCGTCGATGCGCGCGAGCTTGATCGGCATGGTCAGAACTGGTCGGCGTCGATGGCGTTGATACTGTCCCTGCCCCGGGACGCGAGTTCGGAGGGGAGTTTCTCGAAGTTGATTTCGGTTCGCTTGTTGAAGAAGGCGAGGAGCATGGGGAGGTTCACGCCGGAGACAATGCGCACGTTGCGGTGCCGGCGTTCAACGGCGAGAGTCGCGTGACCGCAGCTCCCCCCGATGAAGTCCACGAAGATCACGTAGGTATCGTCCGGTCCCCCCGAGTCCACGATGGCCTCGAGCTCCGACGCGAGCGCCTGGGGGCTCTTACCCTCGTTGCTTACCGCGTGGACGCCGGAAAGCGAGCCACAAATGTGCTTTGCCGTCGCGATGAACTCCCGCGCGAGGTTGCCGTGTGTGACGACTATCGCCGATATCATCTTCGTGGCCGATGCAGGGCGCGTCATTCAGTGTCGAATCTCAGGTAGTGCCTCGTCTGTTTGTCACTCTTCATCATGTCGATGAGCAGTCGATTGAAGTTCTCGGCGGCGTTGACACCGTAGACCTTCAACATGTGGTTCATCGCTATCACTTCCGAGATTACCGTGATGTTCTTCCCCGGGAAAAGCGGAATTACCACCTGCGGCATCGCCACGCCCAGAATTTCCGTGTTCCGCTCGTCCAGGCCGGCCCGGTTCCAGTCCTTCTTGGTGTCCCAGTCCTCCAGGAGCACCTCGACCTCGATTCGCTTCTGGACCCGGACCGCGCGGATCCCGAACAGATCCTGGACATTGATGATCCCGATGCCGCGGATCTCCATGAAGTGCCTCAGGTGCTGGTTGCCCCGTCCCGTGAGCACGTCGTCGGCGATCTTGCGCACGTGGACCGTGTCGTCGGCCACCAGCCGGTGTCCCCGCTCCACCAGGTCGAGGGCGATCTCGCTCTTGCCGATGCCGCTCCTGCCCGTGAAGAGCAGCCCCACGCCGTACACGTCCACCAGGGTGCCGTGTATTTCGGTGGTCTCCGCGAATACGTCGTCCAGGTAACGGGTGAGTTCGTGGATGAACAGGGTGGTCAGGAGCGAGGTCCGAAGGACCGGGACTCCATTGCGAACCGACTCCTCGATCAGCAGCGCGGGGACGTCGAGTGAGCGCGTGACGATGATGCAGACCAACGGCACGGAGAAGAGCCGCTTGATGGCTTCCTGACGCACGTCCTCGGTGCGTGTGTTCAGATAGAGGATCTCGGTCTCGCCGAGCACCTGGATCCGCTCGTTGAGGTAGTTCTGCATGAACCCGGCGAGCGCCAGACCGGGGCGGTGGATGTCCGTGACCGTGGCGGGGAGCGGACCCTCCTCGACCCCGTTGATCAACTCGAGCCCCAGCAACTCCCGCGTTTCCGCGAGGAGCTGCGATACCGGCAGCGTCTTCTTACGCGTCGTGCTCATGCTCCCCGTTTCATTCCTTCTCCGCGACCTCGCCGGAGACCTCACCGGAGACCTCGCCCAGCCCCCGGGCGTGCTTGCGACTCTTGAGCTTGCTGTGGTGGCGCTTCAACTGCTCCTCGATCTTGTCCACGGCGCGATCGACCGAAAGGTACATGTCTTCTGATTCCGCGCGGCCAACCATGTCCTTGCCGTTCACGTGCAGAGTCACTTCCACCCGCTGGCGGTATTTCTCGAGAGAAAAGACGATGTGCGCGTTCACGATATGATCGAAGTACTTCTTGAGATTGTGAACCTTGCTCTCCGCGTAATCTTTCAACGCGGGAGCCAGGTCGTAGTGTCTTGCCGTCGTGGTGATGTTCATGACGACCCCTTTCTACTCGGGTAGAGACCACCGCCGCGGACGTCTTCCGGGCGGTCGTCGGGAGACACGACGCGGAAAGCGCGTGCTCCGGATACAGAAGCCTGTCTGGGAGGAAAAGCCGGCTCGCCGATACTCGCATGCCGGGGGGAGGCGATCGTTCGAGAGACGAACGCAGCAACGTGGCTCATCTGGCGCTCCACACCTGCAAATTTACATCCCGTTCCCCGTCTCGGCAAGGCCGCACGCTCAAAAACAGAGCGCTAGTACTGCTTACGCATCCTGGCCGGGAGGATGTTCAACTGCTCCCGGTACTTGGCCACGGTACGGCGGGCGATGTTGAGCCCGTCCTTCTTCAGGATGTCCGCGATCTTCTGATCGGAAAGCGGGGTCCTGGGGCCCTCGGCCTCGATGATCCGGCGGATCCGGTCCTTCGCACTCTTGGCCGAGACCTCGCCCCCGTCCTGGGTTCCCAGGCTCGATGAGAAGAAGAACTTGAGTTCGAATACGCCCCGGGGCGTCTGCACGTACTTGTTGGTCGTAACACGGCTCACCGTGGACTCGTGCATCCCGATCTCGCTCGCCACCTGCTGCAGCGTGAGGGGTTTGAGGTACGCCGTACCCTTGTCGAAGAACTCGCGCTGCTTGCGCACGATGCACTCCATCACCTTGACCATCGTGCGGCGGCGCTGTTCGATGGTCTGGATGAGCCACCTGGCGCTCTTGAGGCGTGCGTTGATGAACTCACGCGCTTCGCTGTCACCGTTGCGGACCTCGCGCATCAGTTCGTCGTGGTAATGCTGGCTCACGCGAAGACGCGGAACGTTGCGATCGTTCAGGTAGACGACGTACTTGCCGTCGATGCTTTCGACCACCAGGTCGGGGATCACGTACTTGGGATCCTCCACCACGACTTCGAGCCCCGGTTTGGGATCGAGCGTGGAGATGACCTTGCACTGATCCTGGATGTCCTGGACCGAGACCTTGAGCTTGCGGGCAATCTCGACGTACTTCTTCTGCTTGAACTCGTCGAAGTGGTCGCGGATGACCGCGGCGGCAAGGGTGTCGTCCTCGCCCCGGAAGTGCAGTTGCAGCAGCAGGCATTCCTGGAGGTTGCGCGCCCCGACGCCGGGAGGATCGAACGCCTGGATCAACTCGAGCACGCGATCGACATCCTCGAGCGGGACGCCGAAGGTGCCGGCAACCTCTTCGAGGTCACAGGTGAGATAGCCGCTGTCGTCCAGGGACCCGATGATGTAGTCGCCCAGGGCGAGCATCTTCGGGTCGTCGGTCGCGATGCGCAGCTGTCCCATGAGCTGATCGGTGAACGTCTGCTTGGCGACCGGGACCTTCTCGAAGAACTCCTCCGGCTGCTCCTCTTCCGCTCCGGCCCGGCCAAGTTCGAAACCGGCGTTGAAATACTCGTCCCAGTCCACCTGTTCCTCGCCGGCCTCACCGCCGTCCGGCTTCGTGTCCGCCTCCTCCTGCGCGGCCTCTTCCTTCCCATCACCGTCGGCCGACTCCTTCTCGTCGGATTCTTCTACGATCTCCTCGTACTCCTCGATTTCCTCGAGCAGAGGATTCTCCATGATCTCCTGCTTGAGCATCTGCTGCAGCTCTATCGACGGCATCTGGAGGAGCTTCAACGCCTGCTGGAGCTTCGGCGTCATTACCAGCTGCTGCTTCTGTCGCAGGTGAAGACCGATCTTCATGTCCATTACGAACTACCCTCTCCCTAGAGCCGGAAGGAACTGCCGAGATAGATTTCGCGCACCTCGGCGTCGGCCGCAAGTGCATCGGCTGTTCCCGTCCTCTTGATGGTTCCCTCGTACATGATGTACGCCCGATCCGTGATGCTCAGCGTGTCGCGCACGTTATGGTCGGTGATCAGAATCCCCAGGCCCCGTTCCCTCAGTTTCTTCACGATTCCCTGCAAGTCCTGAACCGCGATCGGGTCGATACCGGCGAATGGCTCGTCGAGAAGCATGAACTTCGGGTTGGTGACCAGCGCGCGCGTGATCTCGACCCGGCGGCGCTCTCCTCCCGACAGCTGGTACCCCATGCTCTTGCGAATGTGCGAGATGTCGAGCTGCTCGAGCAGCTCATCCAGCCTCCGCTTCCTGTCCGCGCGCGACGAGGGCATGGTTTCCAGAACCGCCATCAGGTTGTCCTCCACACTCAGGCCCCGGAAGATCGAGGGCTCCTGCGGGAGGTATCCGATGCCGAGGCGCGCGCGCTTGTACATCGGCATGCCGGTGATCTCTCGATCGTCGATCCGGATCGAGCCACCGTTAGGGCGAATCATCCCCACGATCATGTAGAACGTCGTGGTCTTGCCGGCGCCGTTCGGCCCCAGCAGGCCGACCACCTCTCCGCCGTTGACGTCGATGCTCACACCGCTCACCACGCGGCGGCGGCCGTATATCTTGACCACCGATTCGGTGGCCAGTCGCGGTGGCGTCGCTGTCACTTCCACCGGCTCGAGTTCGGCGAGTCTACCGGTTGAACTTTCCATTTTCTTCGATGATCCGGGCGCGAACGTCCTTCTTGATGTCCACGGAGTCGAGCGTATGATCGCACTCCAGCCCGATTCCCGTAACCACGTCCTTGCCCCGTGTCAACTTCACGAAGCCGTCGCTGACGATCTTGTCGGTCGCGTTCAGGTAGCGCAGGCTGTCGGTCTCCAGCACTTCGCCCTTGAACGTTACCGCGACGACGTTGCCGTACGCGAGCATGTCGTGCGACTCGAGCAGGTACTCCCCCTTGTCCGCCGTCAATGTCGTCTGCAGATTCCCCATCTTGTCGTAAAACTCGATTCTGGGATCGTCCATCACGAACACGTTTCGCGCGTTGTACCGGTCCGCCCTCGGCGCGGTCAGCGTCCACTGCACCCGGCCGCTGTCCGACTCCTGGGTCTGGAAGTCCATGACCGTCTCGTCGGGGACTCCCGAGTTCTGAACCGGCGTGTTCTCCTTCTTCTCCCTGTCGCAGGCGCCCAGGGCCGTGACCAGGAGGGCCACCGCAACCACCGCACGCCTGTCAGCCCTTCGCCGCATACACCGCCTCCACCCCGTCGTCCTTCGTTTCTTCCGCTCGCCACCGGTGGTGGAACCAGACCCACTGCTTGGGGTCGATCCGGATCAGTCGTTCAACCGAGAGAGAGCATGCTTCCGTGATCTCGCGCACCGCCCTCTCCTTCTCACATCGTTTCCAGCCCTCCGGCCGGATCGCGGGCAGAACGTGTATCACGTACCTGCCGTTCGAGCCGAGGAAGATCCCCATCGGAACAATCGGCGCACCGCTCGCCAGCGCGATCTTGGCGATGGCCGTCGGCGTGAACGCCGGCCGGCCGAAGAACGGCACCCACATCCCCGCCACCCGCGTGTGCTGGTCGATCAGCACTCCGAGAATCTCTCCGCGCCTGAGCGGCTCGAACATCCGCCGCGGGTTGTCGTCGCGATCGATCGTCTCGACCCCGACCGAACTGCGAATCCCCACCAGGCGCCGGTTCAACCGCTCCACCCTCATCTTGCGCGCGACGACCGACACCCGATACCCGAGAGCCACGAAATGGGCCGGCAAAATCTCCCAGCAGCCGATGTGGCCGGTGACGCCGATCACGCCGCGCCCTTCGCGGTACACCTCGAGGAAATTCTCCATTCCCTCGATTCTCTCCACGCGCTCGAGCGTCGCCTCGCGCGACGCGCCGTCCAGGCGCAGGAACTCGTACGCGTTGCGCCCCAGCGTCCTGAACATCGCCGTCGCGAGTGCGCGCCGGAACGGTTCCGGGGCCTCCGGAAACGCGATCCCCAGGTTGTCGACGGCGCGGCGCCGTCCTTCCGGGAACATCCGTGCCGCCAGCAGGCCCATGCGGCCGAACAGCGCGTGACCGGCGCGGCGCGGTGTCACCCGGGCCATCCGGAGCAGACCCTCGACGGTCGCCGCCTCCGCCGCGCGCTTGAGTTTCTTCCGCGTCCGCACCGCCTTGAACCCCGGGGTTGTGCCCAGAAACCGGCCGCCCGGCACCGGCACGGGCGGCAAAAAGCGTTCACATATAAGTAGTTAGCACAACCTGAACGGAGTGTCAAGCAATGCCCGTGCCAATGCAGGTAATATGAGGAACTTCGGGGAGTTATCGGAACGTCCCCGGCCGCGGGGACCGCGCGGGAGGCGTTACTCGGCGCGCAGCCCGGCGCGCAGGATGTCGTGCAGGTGCAGCAGTCCGACGGGTTTCCCGCCGCCATCCACGATGAAGTACATCAGGAGCGGGCCCGGGAGGTTGAGTTCCATGCGCGCGAGCGCGTCCGCGGCCAGCACGTCGGGGTCGATGGTCCTGGGGTTGGGCGTCATCACTTCGACGACCGGGACGTCGAGCGCGCGCTCTCGCTTCGTGATGATGCGCTTGATGTCGCCGTCGGTCACGATGCCGGTGAGAACTCCGTCTTCGTTCACAACACCGGTGCACCCGATGCTCTTCTCCATCGTCTCGAAGAGGGCGTCGCGAAGCGTCGTGCGCTCGGTCACCACCGGCATCGCGCTTCCGGTGCGCATGAGTTCGCGCACGGTCATGGTCAGCCGCCTGCCCAGCATGCCCCCGGGGTGCGTGCGCGCGAAGTCCTTCGCCGTGAAACCGCGCCGCTCCACGAGGGCGCTCGCGAGGACGTGCCCGAGCACGAGCGACACGGTGGCGCTGGTGGTCGGCGCCAGGCCGAGGCAGCCGGCTTCCCGCGAGCCGTCGAAATCCAGCACGATATCGCTGTGCTGCGCGAGGTAGCTGCTGCGGGACGCGGTCATCGCGATGATCGTGACGCCCAGCTTGCGCAGCGCGGGGATGAAGCTCCGCAGTTCTTCGCCCATCCCGCTCTTCGAGATGATCACGACCACATCGTGCGCGTGCACGAGCCCGAGATCACCGTGGCTCGCCTCGAACGCGTGCACGTAGAAACTCGCCGTGCCGGTGCTGGTGAGCGTGCTGGCGATCTTCTTCGCGATCTGGCCGGACTTCCCCACCCCGGACACGATGAGCCGGCCCCGGCACCCGACGATGGCCTCGACCGCGCGCGGCAGTTCGGGGCCGAGTCCATCGCGAAGCTTCTCCAGCCCCTCGATCTCCTCGTCGATGACGCGACGCGCACGCGCGATGAGCGCGTCTGCGTCCGTGCGTGACTCTGTCGATGATTTCGGTTTCATGGGTCGAGCACCCGGTTTCCTGGCGCCATTTCCTAGGAGGATCTCGCAGCCTCGACGATCCGCGCCACCTGCGCCAGCAACCCGTCCAGTTGTTCGAGCGGCAGCATCGACGCCGCGTCCGAGAGCGCGTTCGCCGGCTCCGGGTGCGTCTCGATGAAGAACCCGTCCACCGGAATCGCCGCCGCCGCTCGCGCCATCATGGCTGCGAGCAACGGTTCTCCGCCCGACTTGCCGCCGAGGCCACCGGGACGCTGGAGGCTGTGCGTCACGTCGAAGACGACGGGAGCGCCGGCCGCGCGCATGCGAGCGAAGCCCCGGAAGTCTACCACGAGATCATGGTAGCCGAAGGTCGTTCCACGCTCGGTGAGCAGCACGTCGTCCGCCCCCGCCGCGCGCAGCTTCTTGACCACGTGGACCATGTCCTCCGGCGCCATGAACTGGCCCTTCTTCACGTTGACCGCCTTGCCGCAGGCGCCGGCCGCCTCCAGGAGACTCGTCTGGCGGCAGAGGAAGGCGGGGATCTGGATCACGTCGAGCACGGCCGCGGCCGCGGTGATTTCCGTCGCGGTATGAACGTCGGAGAGAACCGGAACACCCGTTCGCGCACGAACGTTCTCGAGAATGCGCAGGCCCTCGTAGAGTCCGGGGCCGCGGAAGCTGTCACCCGAACTCCGGTTGTCCTTGAGGTAACTCGCCTTGAACACGAACTGGAATGCGCCCGCGTTCGGCAGCTTCGCAATCGCCTCCGCGAGCCGGAGCACGGACTCCGCGGATTCGATGACGCATGGCCCGGCGATCAGGAGCGGCCGGTGGCCCGAACCGACGCGGAACGACCCGATGGATGCGCTGACGGACAATGGGACCTCCCGCCGCGCCTAGGCGCTCATCTGGCGGGCGGACGAATGCGAGTTCTTCTGCGCCTTCGCCGCGCGGACGAGGCCGAAGAACAACGGGTGCGGCCGATTGGGCCGGCTCTTCAGTTCGGGATGGAACTGGGAGGCGATGAAGTACGGATGCTCGCCGATCTCGATGATCTCGACCAGACTCCCATCCGGCGACGTTCCGGAAAACGTGAGGCCGTGGCGCTCGAGCGTGTCGCGGTAGCCGTTGTTGACTTCCCAGCGGTGGCGGTGGCGTTCGCTGATCTCGTCGGCTCCGTAGAGCTCCGCGGCGAGTGTGCCCGGCTTGATCCTGCACGGATACGCCCCGAGCCGCATCGTGCCACCCTTCCTGCCGCCGTGCGTCTGCCCTTCCATGAGATCGATCACGGGGTTGGGGCAGTTCGGGCTGAACTCGCTGCTCAGGGCGTCCTTGATCCCGCACACGTTCCGGGCGAACTCGATCACCGCACACTGAAGCCCGAGGCAGATGCCGAGGAACGGGATCTCGTTCTCCCGCGCGTAGCGGACCGCGTCCACCTTGCCCGCGATACCGCGGTCGCCGAACCCGCCCGGCACCAGGATCCCCCCCACACCGCGCAGGACCTCGTCCGCGCCGAGTTTCTCCACGTCCTCCGCGTCGACCCACTGGATGGCGACATGGACGTCGTTCTGCACACCGGCGTGCGTGAACGACTCGATGATCGACTTGTACGCGTCCTGGATCTGGACGTACTTGCCCACGACCGCGATCTTCACTCCGTCCTCGATGGCGGTCATGCGCTGGATCATGCTCTCCCACTCTGCGAGGTCCGGTTCCGGGGCCTCGAGGTGGAGCAGCTTGAGCACGATGTCGTCCAGGCCCTCGCGGTGAAAATGCAGCGGTACGTGGTAGATCGATGCGACGTCGCGCGCCTCGATGACGGCGCGCTCGCGCACGTTGCAGAACAGCGAGATCTTGCTGCGTATCTCGGGGCCCAGGGGAACTTCCGTACGGCACAGCAGGATGTCGGGCTGGATTCCGATTTCGAGCAGGCCCTTGACGCTGTGCTGCGTGGGCTTGGTCTTGATCTCCCGCGCGGCCTTGATATACGGAACCAGGACGAGATGGACGAACAGGCAGTTGTCCGCACCCTCTTCGTGGCGCATCTGGCGGCACGCTTCCAGGAAGGGCAGCCCCTCGATGTCGCCCGTGGTCCCCCCCACTTCCGTGATGATGACGTCGACATCTCCGTTTTCGCCCGCGGAACGGATCCGATTCTTGATTTCGTCGGTGATGTGAGGAACGACCTGCACGGTCTTCCCGAGATAGCCGCCGGCGCGCTCGCGCTCGATGACGCTCTGGTAGACCTTGCCCGCGGTGACACTGTTGTCGACGGTGAGACTCTGATCGAGGAAGCGCTCGTAGTGCCCCAGGTCCAGATCGGTCTCGCCGCCGTCGTCGGTGACGTAGACTTCGCCGTGCTGGAACGGGCTCATCGTGCCCGGATCGACATTGAGATACGGATCGAACTTCTGGATGACGACGCGCAGACCGCGCTGCTTGAGGAGAAACCCGATGGAAGCCGCCGCGATACCTTTGCCCAGCGAGGAGACGACGCCACCGGTGATGAAGATGTATTTCATGCTTCGTCGCTCCTTCTCGGCTCGAGTTGCGCTTCGTTTCACGTGCGCTTCAGTCTAGGGAGACACGCATGATTCTTTCAACATTTTTTATGTCCGTGGGCACATCGACCCCCACCGTGGCGTTCTTCGTCTCCACGACACCGATGCGCAGGCCGTTTTCGATGGCCCGCAGTTGTTCCAGCCTCTCCGCGATCTCCAGGGGCGAGCGCTGCAGCCTGGAGAACTTGGCCAGCGCCTCGCGCCGGAACGCGTAGACGCCCACGTGGCGGTACGCGGTGCCGGTGGCGAGCCCGCCGTCGGGCACGGGCGTGCGCGAGAAATAGAGCGCGTAGCCGCGGCGGTCCACGACGACCTTGACCACATGCTGGCTCTGGAATTCCTTGACGCTGTGGATCTGGTGGCAGGCGGTGACGATGTCGACGGAGGGATCGCGCGCGAGCCGGTCGACCATGCGCTCCACCATGCGCGGGTCGAACACGGGTTCGTCACCCTGCAGATTGACCACGACGGACACGCGCAACTTCCGCGCAACTTCCGCGACACGGTCGGTGCCGGTGAGGTGCTCCTCCCGCGTCATCACCACCTCGCCGCCGAATCCGCGCACGACATCCGCGATGCGGTCGTCGTCCGTGGCAACCAGCACCTTCTCCGCGCCGCGCACGAGCAGCGCCCCGCGGTAGACCCATTCGATGAGGGATCGGCCGGAAACGGTCGCGAGCGGTTTCCCGGGAAATCGCGTGGACCCGTAGCGGGCGGGGAGAACGATCGCGAAGGATGAAGATACGGGGGCCGGGCGGCCGGCCGGACGGCGGGTCGACGGAGCGCTAGTTCGCTTCGACGACGCTGACGCGCTTGCGGTTCTTGCCGAACGTTTCGAACTTGACCGTGCCCGTGACTTTGGCAAAGAGCGTATCGTCCTTTCCTCGGCCGACGTTCTGACCGGGGTGGATCCTGGTTCCGCGCTGGCGCACGATGATCGAGCCCGCTGTGATGAACTCGCCGGAGAAACGCTTGACCCCGAGCCGCTGGCCGTGGCTGTCGCGCCCGTTCTTGGAGCTGCCTACACCTTTTTTGTGAGCCATGACTTACTCCTCCACCCCCCGTCAGCCGCCGAAGCCGGTGAGACGGATTTCGGTGAACCACTGCCGGTGGCCGTTCTTGCGGCGGTAACCCTTCCGGCGCTTCTTCTTGAAGACGATGATCTTGTCCGCGCGGCCGTGGCGCACCACTTCGCCGCTGATCGATTTCCCGGACACGAACGGCGCACCGACCTCGGTCTTCTGGCCGTCCGACCACAGGAGGACCTCTTCGAACTTCACGTTACCGCCGACCTCGGCCGAGAGCTTCGGAACGCGGATGATCGCGTTCGGGGTGGCCTTGAACTGCTGACCGGCGATTTTCACGATGGCGTACATGATTGCTCCACTTCGAGTTCCGTCGCCGCGCCGGCTACCCTGCTCCGGGCCAGGCGGTCGAACATAACCTCTGATTAGTAATCGATCGGACCGGTGGGTGTCAAGGGGCGATGTTTTCAATCGTCCTTCGGGCCGACCCACATCGCGGGATTCCACGCGACCTCCCACAGGAAGCCGTCCGGATCGGCGAAGTAGCCCGAGTAGCCCCCCCAGAAGACGTCCTGGGCCGGCTTCACCACCCGGGCGCCGGCGGCCGCCGCGGTCTCCATCACCCGGTCGACCTCGCCCTTCGACACGACGTTGTGGGCGAGCGCGAAGCCGGGGAAGCCGTCGCCGCCGGCCGGTACCCGGGCGTCTTCGGCGAGCAGGTCGCGGGGGTAGAGCGCCAGCCAGGTTCCCACGAGCGAGAAGAACGCCACATCGGCTTCCATCGGGATGCGCGGGAACCCGAGGCCTTCCTCGTAGAAGCGAATGGACCGCGACAGATCCGACACGCCGAGTGTGATCATGCTGATGCGCGGTTTCATGGCGCGGGCCGTCTCCCTCCGAGCCCCCGGGCGATTCCTCGGTTCGACATGGTCTCTCTCCTCTCGAATTGGGCTACCGGCCGCGCCATTTCCGTGCAAATATTGGAGCCTGCCGCCCGAATTGTAAGCCGAATCTTCACAGATACAAGCGGAGAAAGTCCATGAAGCACGTCCTGCAATCTCTGTTGCTCGCGACCCTGCTGACCCCGTTCGCAACGACGGCCCGCGCCCAGGTTGACGCGCGCCTCATGCAGAACCCCGACGTTTCGCGAACGCAGATCGTCTTTGCCTACGGTGGCGATCTGTGGGTGGTGTCGAAGGAGGGCGGCACCGCCGCCCGGTTGAGTTCCCCCGCGGGACAGGAGATGTTCCCGCGCTTCTCGCCCGACGGTTCCCGCATCGCCTACAGCGCCAACTACGACGGCAACAACGACGTGTACGTCATCCCCACCGGTGGCGGCATGCCGGTGCGCGTCACCAACCACGGCATGACCGACCGGGTGCTGGACTGGCATCCCGACGGCACGAGGATCCTGTTTTCGTCGTCGATGGAGAGCGGCCGGCAGCGTTTCAGCCAGTTCTATTTCGTACCGCCGTCGGGCGGGTTGCCGTCGAAGCTCCCCGTTCCCTACGGCGAGTTCGGCGCCCTTTCGCCCGACGGAAGGGAGATCGCCTACACACCGCGATCGCGAGCGCACCGCACCTGGAAGCGCTACCGGGGCGGCACCGCACCCGACATCGTGGTCTTCGCTCTGGAGAAGATGACCGCACGCACGGTCGCCGCCGATCCGGCCAACGACGAATTTCCGATGTGGGCGGGCCGCAAGCTCTACTTCCTCTCCGACCGCGACGCGAACCAGCGCGGGAACATCTGGTCGGTGGACCTCGACAGCGGTGCCACCAGGCAGATCACCACGTTTACCGACTTCGACGTCCGCTATCCGGCGATGGGCCCGTCGGACGTCGTCTTCGAGGCGGGAGGTCTTCTCTACCTGCTCGACCTGGCCGACGAAACCTACAAAGCCGTCGATATCAAGGTCGTGACCGACGAAATCACGCTGCTCCCTCGCCTGGCGAACGCAACCAATCTCATCGAGAATGTCTCGCTCGCGCCCAACGGAAAGCGTGCACTGTTCAGCGCGCGTGGAAACGTGTTCTCGGTGCCGGCCGAGAACGGCCCCGTGCTGGACATCACACGGACACCGGCGTCGGCCGAGCGCTATGCCGCCTGGTCGCCGGACGGCAAGACCGCCGCGTACTGGAGCGATGCCTCGGGCGAATACGAGCTCACGCTGCTCGATCTCGGCCAACCCGGCTCGCCCCGCACGGTCACGTCGTACGGCCCCGGGTACCGCTACCGGCTCTTCTGGTCGCCCGACAGCAGGATGCTCGCGTTCGTCGATCAGACGATGAAGATCCGAGTCTACGATCGCGAGAAGAACCGAACGATGGACGTGGATCAGAACCGCTACATGTTCCAGGGCGGACTGGAGGGCTTCGCCCCGGCGTGGTCGCCGGACAGCCGCTGGCTCGCCTACGCGCGCGACCTGGACAACCAGGCGGGGGCGATCTGCCTATTCGACACGCGCAGCGGCACGAGCACGCAGGTGACCTCGGGTTACTACAACGACAACCACCCGGCGTTCGATCCGGACGGGAAGTACCTCTACTTCCTCACCAATCGGAATTTCGACCCCGTCTATTCGGACCTCGACAACTCCTGGGTGTACGCCAATACCACGCGTATCGCTGCGGCATCGCTCACCGACAACGTGCCCTCCCCGCTCGCGCCGAAGGACGACTCCACCAGCGTCGACACGGGCGACAAGAAGGCCGGGAAGAAACCCGGGAAGGATGAGAAGGACAAGAAGAAGGAGGCACCGAAGGAGACGAAGATCACGCTGGACGGGTTCGAGCGGCGCGTGGTGCTGCTGCCGCCCAGGCCCGGGAACTTCGGGCGCATCCAGGCGGTGTCGGGCAAGGTCGTCTTCCATCGCCGCCCCAACACGGGCTCGGGCGAGGAGAAGGCGCCGGTCATGTTCTACGACCTCGGAGAACGCGAGGAACAGACCATCGTCGAAGACGCCGATTTCTTCGAGGTCAGCGCCGACGGCGAGAAGGTGCTCGTCTCGAAGAAGAAGGACTACGCCGTCGTCGACCTCAAGAAGGACCAGAAGTTCGACAAGAAGATGCCGAGCGGCACCCTGGAGATGACCGTGGACCCGCGCGCCGAGTGGCGCCAGATGTTCAACGACGCGTGGCGCTTTCAACGCGATTTCTTCTACGACAAGGACATGCACGGCGTGGACTGGCCGGCCATGCGCACGCGCTACGGCAGGCTGGTCGACCAGGCCGTGACGCGTTGGGACATGAACTTCGTGATCGGCGAGCTGATCGCGGAGTTGAGTTCGTCACACACGTACCGGGGCGGCGGCGACACCGAGAGCGAGAAGGACATCTCCGTCGGTTACCTCGGCGTGGACTGGGAGATTGCCGGCGGCGCGTACCGCGTCAAGCGGATCGTGCGCGGGGCGCCCTGGGACAGCGAGGTGCGCTCGCCGCTGGATGCACCCGGCGTGAACGTGAAAGCGGGCGATTACGTCCTCGCCGTCAACGGGCGTCCCCTCGATGTGACGAAAGCCCCCTGGGGCGCGTTTGCCGGGCTCGCGAACAGGACCGTCGACCTCACCATCAGTTCCAATCCGTCCCTGGACGGCGCGCGGCACGTGCTGGTGGAGCTGCTCGACGATGAAACGCGGCTGCGGCATCTCGAGTGGATCGAGGGCAACCGCAGGCGCGTCGAC